>DATKYB010000044.1 GCA_035528715.1 Nitrospinota bacterium
CCTCTATATTTAAAGATTAACGATTGATTCAAATTCACCCCCTTTTTTAAATAATTTTTAAAAGCCAAAACAAGAAAACAACTCCAATCAAAAACAGAATTAGAGATATTATTAGATAGCTTCTTTTTCTCATGTTATCCCTCTAAAAATTTACCCTATTTTTACCCTAACTCAGTCAAAACCTATCAACATTCATCAATACCCATCAACATACCCTTATTTTCTTAATGGCTTTACAATCAATGAAAAACAAGGTATTATAGAGACTTAGAGAAATGTTTAAAAAGTGCTGATTAGGACTGAAAATCCTCGTGTCGGCGGTTCGATTCCGTCTCTCGGCACCACTCATAACTAATAAAATCAATGATTTACTGAATCCTCACATTTCGATTGGTTTTTACAAGGAAGAGGGGATCGATTCCCTTAACAAGATTCTTTATAGAGTAATCATCTGAAAATAGTTTAAGGTGAGTGAATATATGTCTACCGATGAATTTTACTTTAGCATAGCAGTTGAAAAAGATAATATAAAACAACGATTAAGTGGTTTAATCAAGAAATATTATTACAAGACTAAAGCATCTGTTTTTGGTTTAAGACAAAAAGCGATAATCAAGAAGTATTATAAGAATGGAAAATTAATTAAGATGATTAACCACGATAAAATCAAAGGAATAGTTAAGGAAGTCATCTATAATGAAAATGGAACAATAGGTTTAGAGAAAAATTACAGGAATAATAAACCTGAAGGTATTAACAAGCTTTATTACTTAAATGGAAGCTTGAAAGTAGAGATGAGTTATAGTGATGGAAAGTTAGATGGCTCTTATAAGATGTATGAGCAAAACGGAAACTTAAAATTTATAGACTATTATGAAGATGGTAAAAAGATCAAACGGAAATATACCATTCATTATCCCAACAAATAGAATCCTTAATAGTCCCACCCTTTTTCTTTTTTCTTAAGTATATGTTAATGATTTTGTTAGTCTAACGGTAATCTTTTATACTAAAGTTTTAATAAGAGTTTATCGATAATAATAAATATAATAAGAAGAAACATTTAATTATCAAATTATCTGGAAATGAAAACAATGGTACAGAAAGAGAGGCGTAGAGCGCCAAGAACAACATTGAAAGATGCTTTTATGGATATCTATTCTATAGATACACGATATCTAAAAGAATATAAAGGAAAAATCTTTGATATTTCTACTTTAGGGGTAAAATTTACTTCTAACAAACCTTATAGTAAATATACGGAAGTTCATGTTGGTCTTTTATTACCAAATTATAATTCTTTAATAAAGGTTATTGGTAGAGTGGTACGGTGCGAAGATAAAAGTAATGAAGATTACCACATTGCTGTAGAATTTAAGGAAGATACCTATCAACAGCGGATAATAAATGAATATATAGAAGTTATGAAATTGTGGGATAAACAATTAGAGACACATAAAAATTAGTTTATTCTGTAACCAATTTATTAAATTTAATTTTATTTAAACGATGGGACAAATAGAAAGACGCAGAGCACCGAGAATAGTATTGAATAATGCTTCTCTTGATGTATATTCTGAAGAAGTGCCAGATCAAATAGAAGCAAGAGGGAAAATCTGTGATATTTCTCGTTTAGGAACGAAATTTATCTCTAACAAGCCCTATAAGGCCGATTCAAAAATTGATATAGCCCTTTTATCAAGAGACCATCTTCCATTAATCTATATTTCTGGAAGGGTTGTACGCTCTGCAAAGAAAGATAATGATGAGTTCTACACTGCTGTAGAATTTGCAGGTAATCATGAGCAACAATCTAAAGTTGAAATTTACATGATAGCGATGAGATCGTTAGGTTCAAACTAAATTCAACTCTCTCTTTATAATCCTTCATAATCCTTCCTTTAAAATCACTATTAGCCAGTTAATTAAAAAACCCCTTTTTGTTTTTTCGTAAGCAGAGGGGAGGTGTTCCGGTTTTATATATAACAGTTCTCCCCCCAACCTTTGATAATCCAGATGAGTTTTTAGTTTGTTTTCCTGCTATTTTTCCTTGACAGTTATATACTTCAGGTCTAATCTGAAAAACCTATCTTCTCGGTTCTGCATCTTTTGATTAACTGTTACCCTTTGGGAGGGGGTAAAGATGCAAGGCCATACTCTTCTTGCCAGACTATTTCCTCAAGAAACCTTCGCCCTCACTAATCTGTATTTTCTTTCTAATCTTCTTACAGTAATAAATTATAAAAGGGGAATGCTATGAAAAGGTTTGTAATTATCTTAATAGTATTGGTCTTTTTAATCGTCATTGTTGGTCTAATCAGAGCAGAAGTAGGCTGGCTTGGGTAGAATAAAACTTTAAACCCACGGAAACAAACCAAAGTATATAATTTTTGGTCTATCAAGGTTATTAGATTATTTTTCCACGATTACTACAAGGCAAACCCAAAGAGGAGATAAAAAAATAGTATATCAAGAAACAGATAGGAATAGTAAAGAAGAAGAAGATGATGAAGTTGGTTTGTTTGATAGAGTCCCATTCTTGGTGGTATTCCCATTAGGTGTTGTATATTTTTTTGTATTGTTAAATTTTTCTTATTGGATAATGTACGGCGCTTTGAACCCTTTTGACAACTATCTTGTTAGTTTAGTCTATCTTATACCTATTGTTTTCCTTTCTCCAGGATGGCTTATGTATCTATATAATTGTAAAAACTGGATAGATTTTTTAAAATTTATAATTGTCTCGATTATAGCCTGTTTTGGTGTTAATTTTATGGCTCATTATTTAGGAAGATAGAAGATAGTGGTCTCGGTCCTGGCGTTTAATAGACCAGAAAAGCCATTCCATTTTCATTCGGTATAATCCCTTTTTTATATCTCTATTCAAAAAGACAAAAATCCTCGCTTGTTTGTTAAATCCCTTTCCCTTGATAATCCAGATGAGTTCTAGTTGTAATTCCTGCTATTTTTCCTTGACAGTTATATACTTCAGGTCTAATCTGAATAACCTATCTTCCTGGTTCTGCATCTTGACAGCCACATTAAAACCTCTATTTGAGGGTAAAGATGCCAGACCATTACATTTCTTCCAGATTATTACCTCAAGAAATCCTCATTTGTCTATGTTCTATTAATTCAATTAAACATAAAAAGGTGAGATTATGAAAAAATTGTTATTGTTAACAATACCTTTTCTTTTTTTATGGGTATCAAATAGTGTTGCAGAACCTTTGCCAAAACATATATGGGAATTTGGAACTGAAGTATCGCATATTAAATACGAAGAACCTGGGATAATGGAAGATAAGGGTATGATGTATGGGCTATCTGGTTCCTATACTTTTCACGATGGAATTATGTTTAACGGAGAAGCCAGACTTAGTTTTGGAGAGGTAGATTATGAATCAGTAGAAACAGGGAGCATAGATAATATAGACGATTATATATTTGAGATTAGAGGAGTGTTAGGTTATGACTTTACTGTAGCAGAAACATCCTCCAGAACCTCTATCCTTTCCCCTTACATAGGATTTGGATACAGATATTTAAATGATGATTCAGGCGGCATGACTTCTACAACAGGTGCAAGAGGTTATGAAAGAGAGTCAAATTATTACTATAGTCCTTTAGGTTTATGGATAAACACCATTTATGAGAAATGGTCTTTTGGATTGATGCTTGAATATGACATTTTTTGGTACGGATTACAGAAAAGTCACCTTAGTGATGCTGTTGCCGGTCTTAATGATGTCGAAAACGATCAAGATAGCGGTTATGGTTTGAGAGGTTCCATTAAAATCGTAAGAAAGTTTACGAAAAGAAGTTTAGTGATAGAACCTTTTATAAGATATTGGGATATTGAGAAATCAGATGAGTCACCAGTCACAACAACTTCTGGATATATTATTGGGCGTGGATGGGAACCAGAGAACGAATCGACAGAATTTGGTATTAAGATAGCTATAAGGTTTTAGATTATTTATTCTGCATCTTTGATTCACTATTACCCTTGGGAAGGGGGTAAAGATGCTAGACCGTAATATTTTTGTCAGATTGTTTCATTTTCACATTCACACTGTAATTCTATTCGAAAGTTATCTGCAGAGAATTCTTAATTCTAATTAAAACTATTATCAATGTTTTTTTAATATTTTTACTAGGAGACAAAATATGCAGACTAGCCAAAATCTAGATTTAGACAATATCGATGATTTCTTTTATCCACCCTCTATGCTCACTACAGGCGTTCTTGGAATTGTTGTAACGGCAATGGCAGGTGCATTGTTTTATTTTGTGTCAATAAATATTGGTGGGGCTTCTGTAGTTTTAAGTCTTTTATTTGGATTGCGATTGTTTTTGAGTAGGCATATAAAAAAATATCCTCATTGGGGTAAAATTCTTTACTACCTAATAATTTCTCTACTTATATGCACTTCGGCAGCTGGATCAAATGCTCTTATGAGCAAAATTTATTTACCAAAAGCGCACGCAATAGAGATTGAAACAAAAAAACCCACTCATCTCATCATACAAAAAAAGCCCTTTTTCTATAATTGGACTGCAGAATCAAGACTATATACGAGAGCCAGCTGTAATGAGTTGAGGGGAATTCAATTAATGTTTAATATTAAAGAAGCTAAGAAAGATTTTTTTCAAAATATATTATCATTTTTTCACTTATTAGTTCCAGATTATAAAGTTCAAATAAAAATTGTTCCTAAAATATCTACGATTAATATTAACAAAGTTATTTTTTACTTGGATCCATTAACATTTGATGAGTTCGAGATAGTAAAAGATTCAAAAGATAAATTCGAACTTAATTTGTTAGCTTGGAAATCTTTTGATTTGAAAGTAAAAGTAGTATTGGAATCTGGAGAATATTTTTTTCTTTTAGAAAGTATAATTCTAAAAAAAGTCCTTTATGTGAGAGAAAATAACTGATTCATGTTCACTCTGTAATTCCACTCCTGTTGATAATCCAGATGAGTTTTTGTTTGTGTTTTTACTGTTATGAACTACTTTTATTTCTAATCTTATGAAAAAACATATCTTAAAAAAGAGGAGAGATAAAGATGTCTGATATTAGTGATACTGTGAAAAGTTTATATGAGAAGTTCCTCATGAGAGATTTGCTTTCATTTATAACACCTGGCTCAATTGTTGTTTTATCTATATATTTGCTTGGGTGGGGCTTGGATATGATAAAAAGTTTTTTCGAGTCACTACCATTCTTACTATACATACCGATTTTTGGGTTTCTTTATATTGTAGGATTTGCAACTCAATATTTTGGAAGACTTTTCAGACTAATTAGAATTCATAATCGTAATAATGAGAATGAGCATCTTAATGGATTAAGAAGGGTTTTGCAAAGAAGTAATAAAGAAATACAACAACATGAGAGATTTGTTGTTTTAAAGCAGATGTGTGGAAATAATGCTGTAGCGATATTAATCGCGGGATTTATTCTTGCCTTCAAATATCCTATTTGGTTTTTGGTCACATTTGGAGTAATTGTGTTTATTTGTTTAATTTTAGGACATTACCATAATCTACTACAACAGGAAATATGGGAAGATTTTGAAAATATACAAACTCAAGATAACTAAAACTACACAAAAGTACGATGAGAAAATTACTTATATTTAAAAAACTATTAATCCTCTTTACCCTATTTTTCTCTAGCTTCCTCTCCAAACAGAACAAGCATCAAACCTTGAAACAGCAAAATTTCAAAAGGTAAACCCAAAGAGGAGGTAAAAATGGAAAAGATGAAGTTATATAACCCGAGCAACCTGGTACTTCCACCACTTAAAATTACCAAGAAAAAAGATAGAAAATTAATGGAAAAAAATCCAAAGGTTAAAAATTTCATTGGGTCAAATTTGTTGCTTAATAAGAAATTTAATAAATTATTTTTAGAAATTTTAGTAAAAAGCAAAGAGATTGAAAAAAGAATAGAAGCCATGATTCAGAAACCAATTAAAAAAGAAAAAATTTTTGATGATATATGGCGAGAAAATTGGGAGTTCGAAAGTAAGGTATATAGTTATCATTCGAAAGCATTAGATGAATTTTTTAAATCATCAGAGTATGATGAAATTATGAAGAAAGAAAATGGAGAAGCAATAGAAGAAATAGAAAATGATAGAGTAAAAGAGATATTAAGGAAAGTACCCATAAAATTAATACAAGAAAGAAATAAGAAATTTTTAACGAAAATAAAAAAACTATCAAACCAAATTCAGAATGCATTATCGAAATTTGAAGAAAATAAAAATATAAATTTAGAAATACTGACACCAGTTAATTTATTTTTTTGTGTAAAGTGCAATCGTATAGTATCCAGAAATCAATTTAGGAGAACTACGTGTGCATGTACTGAAAAGATAAAAACAGTTAAACAAACAATACAAGAAACAATAACATATTTTGAAAAAGAACTTATTGATTTGATTCAGCAGAATTATTGGTTTGAACATGGAGTAGATTATTTGCTCAGAAAAAAGAATTTTGAAACATTATGTGGTTATCATGTGCTAGGTCATTCTGGCAACTTGCATGAGATAGACAATATAGCAGAATCAAAATCATTAAATTTAAGGTTTTTCTGTGAATGTAAAACAACGGGAGTAGGCAGTAATGATATTTTTGTACTGGCGGGAAAAATGACTGATATCGGATGCACCAGAGGATACTTTTTTACCTCAGAATCAAATTTTCCAAGACAAGTTTATCGATTGGCTAGATCAAGAAACATTTCTATTATAGAAAATGTCTTGGAAAAATCTGAATCTGATTTGCTAGAAGAAATAATAGAAGATTAATATTCCAATTCCCCCTTTTGTTTTTTAGGAATTTTTCCTTGCAAAGATTCGCAAAGGAATTTTTCCTTTCTGTTTCTTAAACTCCCCCTTCTGCTTTTTAGGTTTATGCCGAGGGGAGCGAGGATAAAACGGTAAAAGGTGTTTGAGCGTAGCGAGTTTCTTTTACCGTCTGAGCGAGCGAGAGCAGAAGCCGTTAAAAAAAGCAGGGGGGCACCTTCTTTAGTTACCTTTCTTGGGTGAGCAAGAAAGGTAAAAAGGATCGGTTAATCCGTTAAGAAAATCGAGGGAGCGTCCTTCCTTTTACTCTTAAAAGTTTTAAAATAAAGTTGAATGAATCATTTTTTATATTGTATAATAAAAAATAGATTGGCTATTTACATCAGACAATAATCCAGCTATTTTTTTCAACGAATTCGGGTCTCAGAACTATGAGAGATTCTAAAGAGATTCCAATTCCTCTTCCCCGATTAGGACTTTATTTTCTCGCTTTGGTAGTTGTCTGGTCTCTAATCATGTCCTTATCGCTTTATTTGAATGTGATATCAATAAAAGGAGATGCTTTAAAGGCAGCGAGAATCCAGGCCCAAGAGACATTAAAGAAAGATATTACTTATCGATTATGGAATTCGATTCATTGCGGGGTTTATGTTCCTGTAACAGAAGAGACAGAGCCCAATCCTTATCTCTCAAGCCATCCTGAAAGAGACATTACCACTCCCTCTGGCAAGAAGCTTACATTAATGAACCCGGCTTATATGACACGACAGGTTCATGAGTTGGGAAGTAAAAAATATGGAATTTTAGGGCATATAACGAGCCTGAACCCGATCCGTCCCGCAAATGTCCCTGATTCTTGGGAGGCAAAGGCTATAAAGGCTTTTGAACGAGGAAAGATTGAATTTTGTTCTGTAGCGGAAATAAATGGTAAACCACATATGCGTTATATGCTGCCGTTATTGACGGATAAAGCCTGTTTGCAGTGTCATGCCAAACAGGGATACAAAGAAGGTGATGTTCGGGGCGGAATCAGCGTTTCTATTCCAATGGAACCGCTTTGGAATATTGAACGGAAGCGTATCATTAAGTTAACTTGGGGTCATGTCCTCCTTTGGATAACAGGAATGTTCGGAATCCTTTTAGTGATGAATCGGATTAAAAGAAGCGAAAAGAAAAGAGTAAGGGCAGAACATCAGATTCAAAAATCTCTGAAAGAAAAGGAGCTTCTTCTCAGAGAGATTCATCACAGGGTCAGGAGCAATATGCAGATTATCTCAAGCATTCTCAAGCTGCAAACCCTCTCTTCCAAAAACAAGGAGATTGCAGATGTCTTTAATAAATGTCAGACGCGTATTGAGAGCATGGCTCTTGTTCACTTTATGCTTTATCAAACAGAAGACCTCTCAGAGATCAACTTTAAGGACTATATAGAAGACCTATCTAAAGCTCTCTTTGATTCTTATAAAAAGAATAAACAAAAGATTTCTTTAAATATAAATGTTAAAAATGTTTTTCTCGATATTGATACGGCTATTCCTGTTGGTATTATTTTAAACGAGTTGATTACCAACTCTTTGAAACATGCTTTTAAAGAAGAAGAAAAAGAAGGTGAAATCAGTATATCCCTCTCTGAGGTTGATGAAGAGAGATTAGAATTGATTGTTAAGGACAACGGCATCGGTCTTCCAGAAGATTTTGATTTGAAGAAAACAGATACCCTTGGTCTTCAGCTTGTTAATCTTCTTGGGGAGGACCAGATTAATGGAGAGGTAAAGATCATTAGGGATGGCGGAACAGAATTTCAGATAGTATTCAAAAGAACTAGGTTTAAGAAGTAAAGTATAATTTCGGCAGGGTGAGAAATGGCTCTGCCTCGGTTTAGACCTTCAATTCCTTAATGATATAGAATCGTAGGGGACATCTGCAGTAATATGCTGTTCCAAAAGATATGGAGAATGTGCACTCCCATGGATTTTTTTCCAAACACTCAAGAAATGATTCAAGCCCAACATCTCTGGCTTCGCAGAGATTTTCAAACCCCGATTTGTAACAGATAAAATCTTTCGGGCATTCCATCCTGGCAATGATTTTTTCTATTCTTCTTTTTTGTTCTTTTTGCAGTTTAGTATATTTCATATTTTGATTTCTCTCCCTGACCATTCTTTTATATAAATTAGTTTATCTTTAAAAGCCCCATATAGTTTTAAGTATGGGGCTTTTAAAGAAAGGAGGGAAAAGTTTTGGCGGCTTTTTTTCTCCTATATAAAATATAGTAAAAAAACAAGAATTTTAAAACTCGAAAAATTACCTGTTTTTCCCATAATTTTTACTAGTATTTCGAATCATAATATGACTTTTTAAAACTACAAATTTAGCCTCTATTGACAGAATAATGTTTTTTATGAATATTTATAACAGGGATACATGGTATATTTGATTTAATATCAAGAGGAAAGTGATGAAATGAAAAAAATCTTTTTCGCGGTCATTCTTTTCTCTTTCATTTCGACTTCCACTGTTTTTTGCTGGGAAGATGAAGAAGCTGATAAAAGTGGCAATATAATAGTCTATGATCCGAAGGGTCATATTCAATGGGGTCATGTTGGTAGTGGCGGCAATATGATAATACACGATCCGAAGGGTGATACGAAATGGGGGCATGTTGACAGGAACGGCAATATCATAATGCAAGATAAAAAGGGTAGTATTAAAAGGGGTTATATGAAAAAGTAATGGTGATATAAATTTTCAATCCTTAAGAAATCCATCATTCCTTTCACTGTGCCCATCGAAGTCAGATGCTATCCAATTACCTTTATCTCAATAGCTTAGAGCTTATCAAAAATCTGCCTATTTTTCTCCAAGATCGGTAAAAGCTCTTTGTCCTCCTTTAAGGAGTGTCTGAGAAGATTATCTCTTATGGTCCGTCCTGCAACATTGAGCCTTTTATTTGTCTCTTCGTCAAGAGGGATAGTATTTTCAGAAACTATCTTTCTGAATTCTTCTAATTCTTTCAATATAATCCCGTGTTCCCTCTGCAATTCTAAAATCAATTTTACTGATTCTAGCGTGGGGGATTCTAAGAGGATAGGGGGGAAAATTTTCTTTTCTTCGAATTCAAAGTGGCTAATGACACTGCGTTCGAAAAAGTCTTCAATTCGTTTGATATTGGTCCAGCCTTCCTCTTCCAATAGAATGCCCAGGAGCTCTTCAAGGTTCTCTAAGTGTTCTGAAACCTCACTATGATCCTTAATAAGTCTTTTCAATGGGTCGACCCACTCATCTGTTCGGCTCATAACAGATCTCCTTTATTCTTTCATTTTGGATACTTATCCCCAATTATTTATAGAAAATGAAGAGATATTTTCAGTGAAACTTTCTTACCATTGAATCCCTTTTGACTTTAAATAATTCTGTGATGGTCTATAGTTCAATCTGGCAGCAGCTTTAAAGTCATTAATCGCCTTCTCTTGTTTACCCAGTTTTTCATAGGCAAGGGCCCGGTTATGATAGGGCCAAGTAAAATTCGGCTCTAACTCTAGGGTTTTGGTAAAATCATTAATAGCCAGTTGATATTTACCTATTATCCCATAAACAAGTCCTCGGTGATAATGAGCTAATGTATTTTTTGGGTTTAACTCTATGGCCTTTGAATAGTCATAAATAGCCAGTTGATATTTACTCAGTTTTTGATAAGCAAGCCCTCGGTTATTATAAGAAAATTCAAATTCAGGGTCTCTTTTTATGGACTTTGTATAAGCCACAATGGCTTCTTCGTAATTGCCTCCTAAATACAATTCATTACCCTTCTCATTCCAGTATTTAGCACTATCGGCAAAGGTTGTGCAGGGAGTTATCAATAAAGAAATGAAAGCAATCAGTGCGAATATTAACCTTTTCATTTTTTTATCTCCTTACCCTCTAAATATTTAAGGGCTAATTTAAGGAATGGAGGTAGATTTTTCATCATACCTCTTTCCCATCTGCTAACAGTCATCACATCTACCCCTAAGACTTTGGCAAGATTGACTTGACTATAGCTGTTTTTTTTTCTCCATAATTTTAGCTGCTTTGGAGTCATGCAAATATTCTATACGAATTGCCTATATAAGTCAATTCTTTTCAAAAATTATTTCTGTTTCTTTGTTTCGATTTAAACATCTCAATTCTATCCAGCCTTATTCCATATAGCTTAATGTTTAATTCTCATAGGCAATTTTTAACCTATGATAAATCTTAACTATCTTCACAAAACAGTTATCATTTTTCTATCCCTTTGAAACTAAAAGATTAATCAATTGTTCTCTTCAATTGCTCTTTTGGAATAAATATTGCTCAAAGATTTCAACAAAGGGGGTTAGATAAATAAAAGTAATCTAAACATCATGATAAAGGATAAGTGAATAGGTACGATGAATATCTATCCGAAGCAGCCGAGAAGATTTGCAGAAAAAGATATGGAGGTCTTGTCTTCCTTTTTTGATCAAGCTGCCAGGGCTCGTGTGAGAGCCAATCTTTTCAGAGAACTAGAAAAAGAAATTACTGAGATAAAAAAGACAGATTTGCAGATGAAGACATCCCTAAGAGAAAAATGACTCACTATAATACAATGAGTTAAATTCCTTACCATCCATAACATTATTTTCTTTTTTTTGAACAATCCCGATCAGTAATTTCAAACGTAAGGGAGAATAAGGGGGTTAATTTCTAAATTAAATCTTTAATTCTTGACAATGTAATTTAAAAATTTTATATTTTTAAAAAAGACCCTGTCGTGTTCGTGATAAGAGGTTTTTCAAAAACTAACACTAAAGAAAAGGGACCTTTACTCTTCCAAGTTTTAGGTCGCCACTTGGTAAGAAAAAGTTCACTGCAAAAATCTTAAACACGGCATTAAGATGGGGTCTTTTTTAATGGTTTAAAATTTACATTATCTTATGTCCATATTCTTTCTCTACCATCTGGATTACCTCTGCGACTGAGAGTCCATCTTTTAGCTTCTTATTTATAAATCCTTTTTCCTCCAGGGCTCCCCGAGGCATATCGCAGCTACATTCAATCAGGGGAAGTTCTCCGCAACCACCACATGCACATTTGAAATTCGATGCGACTAACCAGGCTTGACTCCCGAGCGATCCATCACCTGCTGACGATGTTTGATAGATATTTCTGCTATATCTCGGAGCCTGATCCGAGAAGAAGGTTACTTTAACAGTAAGCCCCACTGAAAAGATGATTGCGATAACAGCTGCAATCATCCAGTAAGAGGGTTGGGACCTTCTTGAACTCAGTTTCGGTTGAGAAGTATTTCTTTTTTCTTTATTTGACATATACAAAATCCTTTTCTGGGTATGATTACCCTCTTTTTAAAAAAATATTCAGTTCTTTTCTATTAAGAGACCATCGGACAAATGTAATATCCTCTGGGTATATCTAGCGCATTGGAGGTTATGAGTAACCATAATGATTGTCATTCCGGCTAAATTGAGTTTTTGCAGCAACTTCATAATTTCTCCTGTGGTTTTTGAATCAAGATTTCCGGTTGGCTCATCAGCCAAAAGTATAGGAGGTTCATTTACAATTGCACGGGCAATTGCTACTCTTTCCTTTTCTCCCCCTGAGAGCTGATTCGGCAAACGATTCATCTTATTTCTAAGCCCCACGCTGATAAGGGCCTCTTCAGCCATGCGCCGTTTTTTCTTCCTGCTCATTTTTACTGTGGAGAGTGGAAGCATAACATTTTCTGCAACTGTCAGGTAGGGCATAAGATGGAAGCTCTGAAAAACAAATCCAAGAAACTCTCTCCTAAAATCTGCTTGTTGCTCCTGCTTAAGATTGTAAACGTCAATTTCGTCAACCATGTATTTGCCAAAAGTGGGATTATTGATGGCTCCCATCATGGAAAGAAGTGTCGATTTGCCAGATCCTGATTCTCCCATAACACCGACAAATTCACCTGCTTTGATCTGAAAGCTAATTCCGCGGACAGCCATTACTTCAGAGTGTCCGCTTCCATATTGTTTGATAAGATTTTCGGCTAAGATATAACTCATGATATACCTCCTAAAGAGCTCTCAGGGCCTCGTTCGGATCGAGTCGTGCTGCCAGAAGGGCTGGATACATACTCGAAATAAGTCCGAGGAGAAACGAAAGAGCAAATGCCCAAACTGCTAAATAGAAGTTCAAGGGAACAGATACAGCATGGCTTTCAATAAAAAATCGAAGCGCAATCTTTGTTACCCCGAAACCTAAAAAGTAACCGACTATTCCGGCTATTCCAGAAATAATCGCGGCCTCAAAAAGTACAATTCGAATAATGTGACTCTTACGAAAGCCGATGGCTCGAAAGATCCCAATTTCTTCAGTTCTTTCCCTTATACTTCCCATCATGGTAACCAAGACAACCAAGCTTCCGACCAGAAGAACCACGGCGGAAATGCCGTAGGAGAATCTTCTAAACTGTGACAGAGTTTCCATACGGCCTTTTACAACTTGCTGAATAGCCATTACCTTGGCACCGGGAAGGGCATGGGAAAGCTGTTTCACCATTTCAGGTATGGGACAGGCCTGACAAAGTGCTGCAACCTCAGCCATTGAAATTAGCCCTTCCTTTCCCAGTAGTTTTTGGGCTGTTGAAAGATGAGCAAAGATCAGGTGGTCGTCCTGAGAACCGGTAGGGTGAAGAATACCTGAAACCATGAGCTTTTGGCCTTTTATTTCTAACTGGCTTCCCATTCCCAAGTTTAGAATACGAGCTGCCTCAGTTCCTAAAAGAACTCCGTTTTTATCTGGTAGCGATCCCTTAAAGTTCCACCATGGCTTTAAGATTCTTGTGGCTTTGAAATCAACACCTGCCAGCAGAACCCTGTGATTATCCATATGGATTACTCCTAAAACCAATGGGCCCAGTGCAGCGATATTACTGGCATTTTTGATCGACTGCACTCGTGATAGTTCTTTTTCACGAATTTCCTGCATGTCGAATGAAACGCCCCCAAGAGAAAGACCGCCGTAAGTAAGGGTTAGGTTTTCAGATTTGGGAACAATCAGGATGTTAGCCCCGTATTTTTCGAGCTTATGATTAATGTCGCTTGTCATCGCCTCAATAAAGCTGATAATAAAGACTACTGTTGAGACACCGATCAGAAGTCCAGCAAGAACAAAAAAGGCCTTGGCCTTGCGGCGTATCAGGTTTCGAAAAGCAATTTCTTTAAGTGTCATTTTTATGCCCTTCCCGAAAAATCAAAATACTGTTTTCCATCGATGATGTCTTTAACCTGAATGACCACGTTACCGTTATCAACTTTTCTCTTCAACGGAGCAGGGTTACATCCCCCTTGGACAACGTTAACAAGAACTGAAGCGAATCTGCGGCCACAGTTCCTGCATACCATGTAATCTCCGCTCTGGTAGTATCCTTTGCCTTCAGGCCAGCAAACATCGCAGGCGTCAAAAGCTGCACGAATGATATTGTCAGAACTTTTCAGAATAAAATACTTGATCGTGATGTTGCCATGCTTGTATTCGAAATGCCTTGCTTTACCATCATCGAAAAAACTTACAGGGTATATAAGCTCGGAAACACTACTCGCTGTCGAAAATTTTTCTGTCACGGCGTATTTATCTTTAGCTTTGCCCATGATAACAAAGAAGAGAGTGCCAACCAGCAAGACTGCACAGATTATTGTAACAAAGAGGGAAGACCTGCTTTTTTTGTCGTTTCTGAGTACCGCAGCCTTTTTGGCTGCGTTCTTATCAAGGTTTTTTTTCTTTTTATTCTTGGACATAAAATATTCCTCATTTAATTGTTTGGATTTATCATTAAGAATTTAGGATTCAGACTAACAATAACCCCTAGTTAAAAGAATTCTAGCTAAATCAAAAGAATACCTCGTGTGGCTAAAGTTTTTTTAGAAATTTATTAAAAGAATTAATAGAGAAGAGAGAGGTTTTGGAGGTAAATTGGTCGAGATCGGTTTTTTACTCTAATATGAAGATATCCTTCCGAGCCTTTGAGTAGATGGGTATTTGAGATGGTATCATTTACAATGATAATTATGGAGTTAGGATTTCGGGGTTCCATCCTGACAAGCAGGGTAGAAGAGTCGGGTATATCAAGCGTTCTGCAATTTTCCATGTCACAGGGGTTTCCATGAGTCCCAGAACAGGACCGGTGGATTGAAGAAATTAATTTTGCCTCTGCATCTTCTTGAAGGCCTAGCATATAAGAATCCTTGCAGCAGTCTCCTATGCAACCGTCTTGGGTTGCCATACTATTTGAGAAAAAACTGATGCTCAGAAGCAGGGCAAGTATAACGGAAAATATTTTTCGAGTTACCATTATCACCCTTTTCAATTCATCATTTAAAGATGGAATATTAGAACTCCAACTCCTCATTGTCAATAGAAAAGGCGTTGTTTTTCCATAATTTTTCTATTGACATCCATCTTATATTTTCTTTCTCGGTATAAGGGATTTGGTTCCTCCAGAATCTTGGAAAGAAGAAGTTGGAACTTTTGACTATTAAAACCAGCAATCTTCAGACAGTGTCAATTTTAGTCAGAATTTTGACACTAATCTTGGATAAATGTTAGATTTTTGACATATTTTAAAACCTATGATAAACTGATAAAAGTAGCGATAAATCTCCTATCCCTTTAAAACTAAAAGGTCTATTATATTTATTTATTATGCTGCTCTTCAATTGGAATGAATATTGCGTATAAAAGTAAATGTACCCTCCTTTCTTTATCGTTTTGAGCCACATTCTCTTATTTGAATGTGCTCCAGGAAAAAAGAATGTGGCTCAAGATCTAACTATAATATTTATAAAAAGATTCCTCCTTATTTCAATCCTTTCAAATTGTATATTTTGTTACATTATAACGCTTCAGTATGCTAAGTGATTGAAATAGTTATTTTTATTTTTTTAAATTTCAATTTTTGCTTGGTTTTAAAATCTTAGAAGAGGGGCATATATTGTGATTTCGCAACATAATAGTTATCACCAGCTTTGATAACGAAATTTCCAGATTCTGTTTCCATATATACCGTAGAAGCGGGTTTTTCTATTCTTTCTAAAGTCATAATTTTGATATGATCTTTCAATGATTTTATGGTATCTCCTGTCTTTAAATTCTCTACTTTAATCCATTTTGATTGATTTTCTTTCAGTACAAGTATGTGGTGGTCATTCGTAATAAATAGTCTTTGATTTATGGAGTAATAGTATGTTCTAGGATTATTTTTAACGATTTTAGTTATTTTTGTATTGATAATCCTATTGTTGTTAATGTCCAATGATTGGATTGCATCACCCACCACTAAATCTTGAATCTTTACTAGATTTCCATTTTTTCCTACAACTAAACTATCATGTAACAGAGAAGCTTTTTTAACATCACAACCTTTTTCATGATGAAATTTATATTCGTCCATAATCATCTTTTGTCTGTTATTCAGAGTAAAGATAAGAATGAAATACAACTTTTAAGGTAACGATTCAAAATTTTATGAGAGGGAATCCAAACCAAAAACTTATCTGGATTTTTAGTAGTACTAGAATAGGAAATTGGATCTCATTTATTTGGATTTTATCAATCGGATAAAATAGAGTCAATTTGTTTTTACAGCTTTAGTCAATATTTTTTTGCGTTTTTTTGTTTTAATCCTTTGTATTTCTGTTACAATATGATTGTTTTTTTACCGACTTTGCATAAGAATTCTTTAGATTTTTGATATTAATCATTGAGATCTAAGGAGAAAAAATGGAGTCTTTTTTAAACAGAGTTTTTAAAATTAGTGAGCTCAACACAGATATAAAAACAGAGGTACGCGCTGGTGTAACAACCTTTATGACCATGTCCTATATTATCTTTGTTCAGCCTGCGGTTCTTTCTGTTGCAGGTATGGATTTTGGGGCGGTAATGGTTGCAACATGTCTCTCAAGCGCGGTTGCCACCTTTCTTATGGCCTTTCTGGCAAATTATCCTATTGCTCTTGCACCAGCCATGGGACACAACTTTTTCTTTGTTTTTACTGTGGTACTTGCGATGAAGATACCTTGGGAAAGTGCTCTTGGGGCAATATTTATTTCCGGCTCCCTCTTTGTGCTCATTTCTGTCCTTGGTTTTATAGATAAAATAATCTTAGCTGTTCCAGAGACATTAAAAAACGCTATTGCAGTGGGAATTGGTCTCCTTATCGCTGTGGTTGGGCTGGAATGGTCTGGACTTGTTGTTGACAGTCCAGGGACCTTAGTCACTCTGGGAAACCTCAAGAGTCCTCCTGTAATCCTATCCCTCTTTGGCATCGCCCTCATAGCCATTTTATTATCCCTTAGGGTTAAAGGGGCTATTCTTTGGGGGATATTAGCCACTGCTCTAGCGGGCCTCCCTTTTGGTATGGTAAAATATCATGGTATTATAAGTAAGCCTCCCTCACTTCTCCCCACATTATTTAAACTTGATATAATGGGTGCTTTTGATTTAGGAATCATTACTGTTGTATTTATCTTTTTCTTTTTAGACCTCTTTGATACGGTTGGTACCTTAATTGGCGTGGGTCAGGAAGCCGGCTTTATAAGAAATGGAAAACTCCCAAGGGCAAAAGGTGCCTTTTTGGCGGATGCTATAGGAACCGTTCAAGGAGCCCTTCTGGGAACCACGACAATTACCAGCTATATTGAGAGCCTTGCTGGCATTTCTGAGGGAGGCAGGTCAGGCCTGGCGAATATCATCACTGCTCTTTTATTTCTTATATCTATCTTCTTTTATCCCCTAGCTAAGATGATAGGAGGGGGTTTTCAGGTATCAGAAGGAAATATACTCTATCCTGTTACTGCTCCTGTTCTAGTAATAATAGGAAGTATCATGTTAAGAAGAACATCAGAGATACCCTGGAAAGATTACACAGAGGCGATACCAGCATTCTTAACACTAATTATTATGCCTCTTACCTTTAGTATAACAGAGGGAATTGCCTTTGGTTTTATATCCTATTCGCTTCTCAAACTCGTCTCTGGCAGAAGAAGAGAGGTACACTGGCTTATCCATCTCTTCGCAATCCTCTTTGTTATTCGTTACGCATTTGTTTAGAAGATATTCTGGCTTATTTAGCCTCCCTCTTATCCCTCTCATTTTAAATTTTATTGAAAGATATAGGGAATCATAATACATTGTAATTATAAACAGTGTATGGTAAAGATTTCAAAACACTAAGAAAAAATATGGAGTTTTTTATAGATAGGTTTGATGCTGCTAAAAGGCTGGCTGAAAGTTACAAGGAGAATTCATTGTCAAAAGAAAAAAAGATTGCCCTAATTAAATCCCGTATCGAAGAGGCTTATTTCATGATGAAAGAGTGTTCTCTCTGTCCCCGAAAATGTGGGGTTAATCGGTTAGAGGATGAGAAGGGATTTTGCAAATTGGGTAGGGAACTTATGATATCCAGCCATAATATCCATTATGGCGAAGAACCGCCAATCTCTGGCAAGAAGGGTTCAGGGACAATCTTCTTTACCTCCTGCACAATGAGTTGTGTATTCTGTCAAAATTATCCCATTAGTCAATTGAGGCATGGAAACATCATTCATTCCTCACAACTTGCAGAAATTATGGTCTGGCTTTTCCATAAAGGGGCACATAATATAAATCTGGTAACCCCAGCACACCAGACGCCGATGATTCTAGAATCTATTCTCAAGGCAATGGAAAGTGGATTGGATATACCTATTGTATTTAATTCCGGAGGATACGAATCAATCGACGTCCTAAAGCTTTGGGGAGGCATAGTGGATATTTACCTCCCTGATATGAAGTATTCTGATGAAAAACATGCTATGAAATATTCTTTAGCTTCAAATTATCCCGAGACGAATAAAAGGGCTATACTTGAGATGTACAGACAGGTTGGAAGACTGGTTATTAATGAAGATGGTATAGCTGAGAGGGGACTTTTAATAAGGCATCTTATTCTTCCCAAGAATATTGCTGGAACCGAGAAGATTTTAAGATTTATCTCTGAAGAGATTTCACCAAGTACATACATAAGTCTTATGAGTCAATATTTTCCAGCACATAAAGCTTTGAAAATAGATGAGTTAAGAAAAAAAACGAATAAACAGGAATATGAACAGGCTCTTTCTCTTATGGAAAAATTCGGTTTAGAGAATGGGTGGGTTCAGGTAAAAAGTTTTTTAGGGAAAAAAGTAAAATGGGCTTAATATGAACTATGCTTCTTGTTCCTTTTCAGGCTTAGGAATTTTACATAGAATATTAACCTTTATTATCAATTCATTTATGGTTTCACTCAGATTCTTTCTTTCTAATTTCTTCGTTAATTGGATTAAGTTCTCACATCCCCTTTTATACTCATTCATCTTACCCAGCTTTTGATAAATGAGAGTCAGATAGTACTCAATTTCCATTTTTGCTTCTGGTCCTTTCCATCTACTTTCCTTTAAACGTTCTGCCAATTTATTAAAAATCAAAGTCGCCTCATCCCACCTCTTTAACTCAACAAGGATAATCCCCTTGTCTCTTATGGCATTGATATTTTCAGGATACTCACTTAATATCTCATTAGTGAAATGCAGGGCACTATCATATAGCCCTTCATTAAGAAGAATGGTAACCAGTGCTCCCTTTGCCTCAATCCTGGAGTAACTCCCTTGGGCTATTGCTCTCTGCATCTCATCAATCCCCTTTTGACGCTCATCCCCAAAAAAGGGCAGAAACCAGAGAACCCGGGATTTCACACTCCTCCAGTATTTATAAACCCCTAATCCATAATAGGCATCATAAAGCTTTGGATTTATATCCAATGCCTTTTCGAGATAATCAGCACCCTTTACAGCATCTACGAATGCCCCAAACCAGTTACCCTTCTCAGTCTTATTGATAGCCCTATATCCATAGGACCCACCAAGATAAAAATAGGCCAGGTCATTATCTTTATCGTTCTTAACCAGTTTCTCTCCCTTTTCAATGGCCTCATTTATATAATAATCAAATTTATCATTAAAGACCATTGTTCTGTAATTCTGCATTAATACTTGATAAAGGGCAGCCGTATAAAAATAGCCTATGGGGCTTTCTTTTTCTGAATCTATAATATTTCGAAAAGCCTTTAGTGCTTCGTCTGTTTTCTCCTTATTGACCTTATCAATACCTGTTTGAATGAGCATTTCTATTCGCTTGTCTATTTCTTTTTGAGCATAAAGGGAGAACGGAGCAAAAAGCCCTATAAATATGAAAGAAGTTATTGAAATTCTTATTATTATATTGAAGAAATGTAACATTATTATTTGGTCTTTAAAAATTTTTTACTGTCTTATTCAGCGTAAAGTAAACATAAAGTATTTGTCAAGTGAATGTTGATAAAAAATATAGACGACCATATCAATCGGGGTAAATGGCCCTTTTTACTATTTCGCTCTTTTAATAATAAAGGGCTTTAAGAATATTATTAAAAGATTTTTGGCCTGAAAAAATAGACCTTAGGATTGCCTGTTTTACCTTTTATACGTGCAATATCAACCTTGACGTATTTCGTTATCGCACTAGGGATTGTTTTCTTGATAATACCGAGGGGACCAGAGGCCAAATCCACACCAAAAGTAAAATCTATTTCATTTTTAAGATTATCCTCTGAACCGATGATATAGAAATCAAATCTGCCACCTTTGAACTTCATATCTAGATTGCTCTTTCCATCTTTGATTTTTGCTACTATCTCTCCCGTCTTAAAATCATAGCTTGTTGTTTGGAGAAAGGGAAAGACAACCGTTACATAAGCCGGTGCAGACTCTCCCCTTATGTATCCCTCATCTACTAACATTTTGGCATTGCCATAAAGTGATTTTATGATCTCCTCTTTATTATCGCCATGCCCTTTAAAATTAGCTTTAAAATCTACCTTATTTAATATATGAAGAGGGGGCAAGAAATAGTCGATAATCGGTTTTAGATTTTCATTTGCCTGAACGTCTTCAATATCCAGTTTTAGTTTAAACTCAGGCTTCTCTTTATTAAAGTCTATGAATGAAAAAATAAGGACAGAACCATTGTTCATCCCAAACCTCAGCTCCTCAAAGTTAAAAACCCCATTTTTTAGATTCATCTTTCCCATTAGGTTGTTGAGTTCATATCTATTCGCATGAAGATTCTTGATACTTAGTTTTCCATAGACATCCGTATTTAATAGAAAATCAGAATTCTGATTGGAATCTTCAACTTGGGATTTTGAGATAGGCAACCACATTTCTTTTACAAGCATAAAAGGACTCAGATCGTTTAATTTTATGTTGCCTCCCTCTAATTCAAATCTTACCTTGGGCTTTAGTGAGTAATCATTAATCTGAGTTGAGAAGTTAAGTTCACTCTCGTTTAGCAAAAGACGCAAATTTTGAGTTATGATGACATCTGGGGTAAAACCTATTGTTCCATCAACCGCTATATTTAATTCATGTTTCCCCTGAGACTTTAAGACTGCATTATCAAATGTAATACTCCCTTTTAATTTAGGCATTTTAGCTTTTCCTTGAATATCGCTAAAAAACCTTATTTCCCCTTCAAATGAGGTCTCTTTAAAACCACTGTAGAACCTATCCAATGGCTTCAAATCTTTACATTTGCCTGCGACATTTAAGTCAAGATATTGAAAATCTTTTGATGTCGAACCTTTTATGCGAAGACTCGATGTGTCAAGTGCAATCTTTAGAGAATTAAGACCAATGTCCTTTCCAATCCTTAGATTAAAAGATATATGGTTACGAACACCTAACGGTTTTACAAAGCGTTCCTTATATGCAATCTCATTATTGGTTAGATCCATCGATCCGATAAGGGTATATTTTTTTCTTATACCCTTTACATGCATTTCTGTTTTATTAACACCGGTTATTAACAGATCCTTAGGCAGAGGCAGTATCTTCTGGAAGTCAGAGATATTGAGAGTTGAACTACACCTGATATCAAACCTTGATAGTCCCTCAACAAAGGCTATCTTACCTAATAGTTCTACTTTATGATGAGAAGATAAGAGGTTTATTTTGTTTATAGAAAAAATATTATCAACAAGCTGAATATCATAGCTCAATCCAGCTTTTTCGTCAGAAGCCTTTATGAGATTTTCATTATATAACACCATGAATTCATTCAGGTCTGTACTTCCCTTTATTGTTAAGTTTTTCATGTTGCCAGTAAAGGAAAGATTATTTTTTATAGGACCTGAAACATTAATTTTATCAAATCTCTCCCTTATTTTCTCGAAAAATTTTGAGCTATCGCCCCCCAGTAACATTTTAATATCAATTTGTTGATCTCTTTTAAAATCTTTGATAATCCCTGAAACCTGTGCATTCAGAGAGTCAGAAGATAAAGCGATATTTTCTATAAAGAGATCCTTTTCTTTTGTTCTTAATCTGCAATTAATATTGACTATCTCGCCTTTTTCTTTGATAGAAGAATTGAGATATGAGAATTCTACATCGGACAGATCGGTAGTTCCTTCTATCAAAAGATTATCTGTACTTCCATTGAGTTTAATATTTGTTGAGGTCTTACCACTGTAATTAAATCGCGATGAACCTTTCTCTAATTCATTAATAAAATATTCAATGTCCAGCCTCATATTTAAAAAAGGCCTTACAGAGATATTCTCCAAAGACCCAGATAGTTTTAAATTTGAAAGTCCTGATTTTGCGATAAGTCTGTTCAGATTGATCTTATCTAATGAAACATTGTAAGACGAATCATAATCTAGTGTTAATCCGTTTAATGATTTAGCCTCTTCACTTACTCCTGGTCTCTTAAAATCCAAATTTTTTATAACGATATTCCCAAAACTTCTGATATTTTCTTGGCCATCAATATTTATATCTAAACTTCCTTTGACATTTTTGAGATTAAGTATAAAGGGTGTTTTTAACCAATCCTCGTCTAAGTTTTTAAAAACATCTAGCCCTTCAAAAGAGATTTTAGACTTAGCCACAATATTTTTTGGATCATATTTTCCATTTTTGAAGAGAGATATTGAACCTTTGCTTTTAATTCTCGCGGGCTTATCTTTATCGATTATTTCAAATTTGACTTTATAGTTGATAGGGCTATTAATATCATCACTTTTTGCTTGAATATTTATTTTTCTCAGCTCAAAGCTATTTCCAGAGGTTAAATCTCTGTATTCTAAAGATCCATTTTCTAAAGAGATTTTAGAAACAAAAAAGATAAAGGGTTTTTTAAACAATGAATGAAAATTAAATTCTTTTTCAGTATCTCTTCTGATGTTAATCTTTGGTTCGATGATGGTTAAATCTTCTACTGAAAGTTGCCTTTTGAATAAAGGGATTAATCTTACATTGATATCAAACATCTTGATACTGACAATTTCTTCTGAAAGAGGTTCTTTTGTTTCTCTTATCAAGACATCATCTATTCTTATATGTCCCAATCTTGTTATAGAAATGTTACCTAGGCTAAACTGTTGTGGAAATATTTGATTTAATCCACTGACGACTAAATTATTGATCCATTTGGTTGGAATGAGCTTCGGAAAGAATACAATTCCTGCAATTATGAGTATTATTAAAGATATGATGAGAAATCTCTTTAATAGACGAACCTTACCTTTTTCTTTCAAAATCGCCTCCTTGATTGATAAGATCTTTTATGAATTTAGATCAGGATTCCAGTTATCTAATATTCTTTGTCTTACCTTTTCTGCGAGGGCATTCTTATCCTCTAAGGTATAGTTCTTGGTTTCTATTGGAGAATCTATGATAAAAGTAACTCTCGCTGGACTAAATCTTTTTTCCCCTTTTTTGATAATCTTTCCAGTTCCATTAATCGTTATTGGAACAATAGGAATGCCTGCCTTAATAGCCATTACAAAACCGCCTATTTTAAAAGAACCAATTCTATTATCAATACTTCTTGTTCCTTCTGGAAATATTAATAGGGATATTCCTTCCTTTATTTTTTTTACACCCTCTAATAAGCTTCGCACCCCATCTCTGGTATTGCTTCTATCAATACGAATATGTCTCGCTGTGGATAGATGCCAGCCAAGTATAGGAATTCTAAACAGAGACTCTTTTGCTAAAAAGCTAAATTGAAAAGGTATAGAGGATAATAAGATGGGAATATCATAAAGACTTTGGTGATTTGGCATTAATACAAATGTACCAAGAGAATTCAGATTCTCCAGACCTTTTACTTCTACCTTAATACCTGTAAATTTTAGTATAAACTTTCCCCAGTAGGTTGATATAAGATGCTGAATCTTTCCAGTTTTATCAAATAATGATGATATAACTGAAAGAGTCCCAAAGACAATCGTGAATATAACAATTATCAAAATAACCGTATAATACAAAAACATAATTTTCTTTCCTGCAAGCTATTTTTTTAAGATTCCTTTGAAATTTAAATTTCTACAATCTTAAGGGTTTATTACCATTTTGAGTTTTTTAATTATATCTTAATGGTAACCCCGTTGCAATATCCACTTAATTTTTTACTTTTTTATATTAAAAAAATATCAGATAAAGTTTTTTACGATAAAAATCTTATTGATCATAGGAAGCTTTTTCCTTGACAACTTTTTTGAGGTATGTTAAATAGACAAAACTCTTATCTAGAGTGGCTGAGGGAAAGGCCCTAAGAAGCCACAGCAACCGATCCTCTAAAAAGAGGATGTCCGGTGCTAATTCCTACAAGGTTATTACCTTGAAAGATGAGAAGATAAGGATTCGATAAAAAGCCTCTTCTCATTTTGAGAAGGGGCTTTTTTGTTATGAAGAATTAATTAAGGCATATCTAAAAAAGGAGAAAAGTATGGGTTATGTATTAGGTTTAAGATGCAAAGAATGTGGTAGGGATTATCCAAAGGAACCAATTCATGTTTGCGAGTTTTGTTTTGGTCCTTTAGAGGTGGTTTATGATTATGATGGGATAAAGAAGGCGGTATCCAGAGAGTCAATTGAAAAGGGTCCTAAAAGTATGTGGAGATATAGAGAGTTTTTACCCATAGATGGTGATCCAACGGTTGGTCTTCATGTTGGGTTTACCCCTTTTTTTAAGGCAAAGAATCTCGGGAAGGCTTTAGGGGTAAATAATCTCTATATTAAGAATGACAGCGTAAATCATCCAACCCTTTCTTTTAAAGATAGAGTGGTCTCTGTTGCGATTACAAAGGCTAAAGAGTTTGGATTTGATGTTGTTGCATGTGCGTCAACGGGTAATTTAGCTAATTCTGTTGCTGCACATGCTTCTGAGGCAGGGTTAGAGAGTTATATCTTCATTCCCTCGGATTTAGAAGCAGGAAAGGTTTTAGGAACTCTGATTTATGGAACACATCTCGTAGGCGTTAAAGGGTGTTATGACGATGTGAATCGCCTTTGTAGTGAAATATCTGCTAATTTTCATTGGGCCTTTGTAAATATAAATATTCGTCCTTATTATGGTGATGGTTCTAAAACCTTTGGCTATGAGATTGTTGAACAGCTAGGCTGGAAGGCGCCTGATAATATTATAGTTCCAGTTGCAGGAAGTTCTCTTATTGTAAAGGTATGGAAGGCGCTTAACGAATTTCAGAAGATAGGATTAATTGATGAGGTAAATACCAAGATTTTTGCAGCACAGGCTACAGGCTGTTCTCCCGTTACTACCGCAATAAAAGAAGGAAGAGATTTTATAAAGCCTGTTAAACCCAATACGATTGCTAAATCAATAGCCATAGGTAATCCTGCTGATGGATATTATGGAATCAAGACAGTATCAGAAAGTGGAGGGTATGGAGAAGATGTAACTGATGAAGAGATTGTCGAAGGAATGAAGCTTCTGGCTAAGACAGAGGGAGTTTTTACAGAAACAGCTGGCGGAGTAACTGTGGGGGTAACGAAGAAGCTTATTCAACAGGGAAGGATAGGAAAAGATGAATTAACAGTAGTTTCAATTACAGGGAATGGGCTGAAGACTCAGGAAGCAGTAATAGGTAAGATTGGGGAACCGATTATTATTGAGCCTAGTCTTAGCTCTTTTCAGAAAACTTTTAATAATAAGGAGGTATAATTTATGTCAGTACAGGTTCGTATACCCAGTCCGTTGCTGAGCCTCACACAAAATAAAAGTGAGGTTACTGCTGAAGGCAGTAATGTTAAAGAGGTCTTAGAGGATCTGGAAAAGCAATTTTCAGGTATTAGGGAAAGACTCTTTGATGAGAGTGGTTCAGTAAGGAGATTCATTAATATTTACATCAATGAGGAAGACATCAGATTTTTAGATGGGGAAAACACCCAAATAAAAGATGGGGATGAGATATCTATTATTCCTGCAATAGCAGGCGGAAAATAAAAACTTTTCAAAAAGAAAGGGAGCTTTGAAATGCCTAGTGTAAAGGTTCATTTAACATTTCCAAATGAAATAGTGAAAAGACCTATCATTTATGAGATAGGACATGAGTTTAAGGTGGTTACTAATATCAGAAGGGCTAATGTTGCTGAGACCACAGGTTGGGTTGACTTAGAAATAACAGGAGAGAGTGAAGAGATAGAAAAGGCTTTAGAGTCTCTCAAAAAAATCGGTGTGAGGATCGATCCTATTGAAGGGAATGTGATAGAGTAGGGTATGATGCTCTTGTATGGAAGAAATAATTTTTATCCCAAAGCTTATAATGAATGAAATGCTTGCTCATGTTAAAAGGAAATTAATATATTCTTTTTAATCAATCTTTCTCTTAGACCAAGCATATCATTTTATTTATATTTTAGAATTTTAAAGTGGGGATACCTGTTTTAATAGATATCCCCACTTTTTCAGGTTCTCATAGATATGATTTAAAAATTTTGGATCGACCTCTTTGCTCCGTTAAAAAACCTTTAACTATAGGTCTTTATGAAGCCTTATAAAATGGGAGATAGAGCGGTCATAAGTTTTTTCTGTCTCTTTATTGAAGAAACAGGCAGGAAGTTGATTAATATTTAGGTGATATTGGATACATTCACAACAGATTCCCTTTTTTGAGCAGGGTTCATAGGTACAATTGCAAAAATCTAGGTTATCTTTTTTTGAACATTCCATAGTTTTGACATCTCCCTTTTATGTTTTGGATGAATTCATTTACTCTTATTATAGTCCGTGGTAAATGGTTGTCAATATTCTTCAAGAAAGACAGCTGTAAAACTTATGAATTTGCATTTTGAATACAATCATTTATAATGACAAAAGAACTTTCGTTCGATATTATTGAAGACCAAAATAATAGATAAAAAAGGAGAAGAGAAGTATGAGGAAAGGCGTTCGCATTTTTATCATTATATTTTTTTTCTTATCTTTTTTGAGTTCTCTTATCTCAGCCAAAGAAATAGATGGACCAAAAGCCCTCTTTTTTAGAAAATCTTTTAATTTTGGGAAGATAAAAGAGGGGAATAAGGCCTCTACTATTTTTAATTTCAAAAACATAGGAACAAAAGATTTAGTAGTTAGGAAGATAAGAGTTTCCTGCGGCTGTACCGCTACCCTCCTTTCCACTGATCTGCTCAAGCCTGGTGAGACAGGTGAGCTAAAGGTCACCTTTGATTCTAAAGGTTTGGAAGGGGAAATAAAGAGATCTATTTATTTTCATTCGAATGATCCGGATAATCCCGTAATACAACTCATTATTAATAGTATTGTAGAGCCCAGGAGCTAGATTGAAAAGAGCCTTCCAATTATTTCTTATATCATTCCTTATTCTCATATCTTTTTCAACCCCATTATTGTCTGGAAAATCTAAACCAACCATCGAGATGTATTTTTTCTATTCCAAAGAGTGTCCTGAGTGTCAACTTATTATGAAAGAGCTTTTTCCTTCCTTGGAATCTGAATATAGCCTGAATATAAAAAGGTTTGAGATAAACGATCCATCAAATTATGAAAAGCTTCTTATCCTTGAAGAGAAATATAAAGATGAGGACAATGAGATTCCTGTTATTGTTATTGGCAATTATCTTATCAGCGGGGAAAAGGAGATTAAATCTCAGCTGGAGAGGATAATAAAGGAGTATGAAAACAGAGGAGGGATTTCTTTTGTTCCTATAGAAAAAAGAAAGGTATTAACGGAGAAGGTATCTGATAATAACATCTATATAGCTTATTTTTGGAAAAAGGGATGTATTAAGTGTGACAGGACATTTTATGACCTTAAAAATTTAAAGAGAAAATATCCAAATCTTGTAGTAAGAGAATTTAACATCGAGGATGAAGATGCTAAACTTCTCTACGAGGCCCTCGGAGAATACTATGGCATTGAAGAAACCAGAAGATTGATAACTCCGGGGATATTTATCGGAGAAGATTTTCTTCTCTATGATAGTATAAAGAGAAGAACAATAGAAGAGAAGATAAGGAAATATTTAGAGAGCGGAACAAAGAAGCCTTGGGAGATATCCCCTCTCCTTAAAAAAGAGGCAAGAGATAGAATCATTGAGAGGTTTAAGTCATTTGGTCTTTATGGTATTGCCATGGCTGGAGCTATTGATGGCCTCAACCCCTGTGCAATGGCGATCTTGGCCTTTTTTATTTCTTACCTCTCTTTTATTGGAAAAAGATCGAGAGAGATTCTCATGGCAGGAGTATCCTATTCATTCGCTAATTTTCTGGCATATCTCCTCATTGGTCTTGGTCTGCTGAAGTTTCTTGAAACCCTCGCCTTTATTCCTTTGATTATAAATATCCTGATAATAGCTATGGCTGCCTTTGTTATTGTTTTAGGATTTCTGAGCCTTTATGATTATTATCTGTACAAAAAAGGAAGCACCAGAGAAATAAAGCTTCAATTGCCGGAAAGGCTAAAACAGACGATACATAAAACCATAAGAGAAAGGACGAAGACAAAGCATATTGTTATGGCATCCTTTACTATCGGTTTTCTTATAGCCTTTCAAGCCTTTTTCTGCACGGGTCAGGTTTATCTACCAACAATACTCTTTGTTTCAAAGATTTCTCAGTATAAATATAGTGCCATTGGGTATTTGATTTTCTATAATCTCTTTTTTATTATACCTTTGATTATTATCTTCCTCCTTGCCTATTTTGGTGTGAGATCAGAGAACTTATCTGGATGGGCTGAAAAAAGGGTAGGGATGGTAAAGATTATGACGTCACTTTTATTCTTTACCCTTGGCGGCGTCTTAATTGTTTTTATATTTTATCAAATTTAAAACAATTAATAGACCTGGACCGATGAAGTTTTAAAAGTAAGAAAGACCTCTGATCCGATCATAAGCTTCATCTCAGCGCAGGATTCTTTAGTTATTATTGCAGCAAAATCCAATCCAACATTAACGACTACCTTTATCTGTTCTTTTATCTCAGATATCTTTTTTATCTTTCCTCGAAAAGAATTTCGTGCACTGGACTCAAAGGGCTTATGAGATAAAATAATATCTCTTGGATCAATTGAGATAATGGCCCTTCCAAGCTTGTCAGATGTAAGGCAAATTTCAATATTGTTTTTGCTGAATATCTTTATCCCGTTGCCCTTTTTTATTTCTCCTTGAAAGATGTTTTCATAGTAAGTTTCAGACAGGTTTCTGTTTATGATAGAAAGAACCTTGTCAGCAAGGAGATATGCCTGTGTGGGATTGTGCGTTGTTATGATGATCGTGCTATCCTTTTCTTCTCTTATTTTAAGGATGATTTCCTCAATTATCTTTATATTAACCTGGTCTACATTAGCTGCGGGTTCGTCCAAAAAAAGAACCTTAGGCTTGATAGCCAAACCCCTTGCAATGGCAACCCTCTGTGCTTCCCCCCCTGAAAGGTGAGTTACCCTTTCTTCTTTGAGATGGGATAAGCCGACAAGCTCAAGGGTTTTTCCCACACCCTCTTCAATACTCTTTTTGTCAAGGTTTCTCAGCCTGAGGCCATAGGCTACATTCTTATATACAGTTGTGTTAAAAAGATACGGGTTCTGCATGACCATGGTCATTTCTCTCTGAATAGTTAAGAGATCAGGTGAGTTGTAGATGTCTTTACCCTTGAAAAAGACCTTTCCAGATGTAGGTTTTTCTAGGGCATTTAATATCTTTAAAATAGTGGTCTTTCCTGAACCATTTGGTCCGACAACAGTATAAATTTTCCCTTGAAAGAGTTCTAGATAAGGGATGTCAAAGATTTCTCTCTCACCAAATGATTTTTTCAAATTGCTTATAACAAACAAGGGTTCACTCATTTTTATCCCTGTTTTCTCTGAAAGTGATGGAATAATATATTTATTGAAAAGGCCACTGAGAGAAGGATGATTCCCAAAGCAATTCCAAAGCCAAATTCTCCCTTGCTCGTTTCAAGGGCAATGGCAGTTGTGATGGTTCTTGAATATCCCTTTATATTTCCTCCCAGCATGATTGCGGATCCTACCTCAGCAATAACCCTTCCAAAACCGGCTATGATCGCGGCAAAAATACCAAACCTCGATTCCCCAAGAATCGTCATAGTTGCCTGAAATCTGTTTGCCCCTAATGTAACAGTTGTCATTTGGATTCTTTTGTCCAAACCCCGCACAGCAGAGAGGGTAAAGGCAGCAATAATAGGGGTCCCGAGAATGAGATCACCAATAATAATCGCAGAGGGGGAGAATAAAAGACCAAATGATCCCAAGGGTCCCTGCCTAGAAATAAAGGCATAGACAGTGAGTCCTACAACCACTGTTGGAAGAGCCATAAGGGTATTGAGTATGATTGTAACAATCCTTTTTCCCTTAAACTCATTGACTGCTATAATAAATCCAAGGGGCACTCCTATAAGCGTAGCTAATAAAGTAGCTATCAAAGAGACCTTGAGAGATACGAGAACAATTTCGAGTATCTCAGGGTCGGAGGTAAATATGAGTTCAAGGGCCTTTTTCAGCCCCTCTGCGATAATATACATAGTAAATCTCTCTTAAGGTATAGCTAAAGTTTTAAAGAGAACCTCGCCGAACTTTTTATATTCCCTTATCAATTTTTGCCCCTCAGGTGATGTGACCCAGCCTATAAAGGCCATGGCCATGACATAATTTGTATGCGGATATTTCGCTGGATTCACTGCTATGATACCATAGGGATTATAGAGGATTTTATCCCCTTCGTAAACGACCACGATATCAATCTTATTTTTGAAGGCCAGATAGGTACCCCGGTCAGCAATTGTATAACCAAGCTTTTCATTAGCAGTGACAATCGTATCTCCCATTCCCCTTCCTGTTTCAAAATACCATCTTCCTTCAGGCTTAATTCCAGCTTTTTTCCATATTGCCTTTTCCTTTTTGTGGGTTCCAGAATTATCCCCTCTGGAGAAGAAGGGTATTTTCCCTTTGGATATTTTTTTGAAGGCATCCACAGCACTTTTTGCCCCTCTTGCACCAGAGGGGTCATTCTTGGGACCAAGAAGAATAAAATCATTATACATCACATCCCGTCTATTAACACCATATCCCTCTGCAACAAATTTCTCTTCAGCCTTTCTGGCATGGACAAAGACAATATCAACATCACCATTGCTTCCAAGTTTTAAGGCCTTTCCTGTTCCAACAGGGATGACGTCTACTCTGACATTGAACCTTTTTTCAAAAGGGGGAAGGAGAACATTCAAAAGCCCGGAATTTTCCGTGCTTGTTGTTGTTGACATCTTTAATCTTTCATCAGCATAAGCCTTTAAAGAAAAAGCAAAGATAAGAGTAAAGACCAACAAAAATACAAGAAATTTTCTATTCTTCATTCTTTCACCCTCCTTTTTCAACAATCCGTTTCAACGATAAAGACAATATGTTATTCACGATTTTTTACTTCATCTGCATCCCCCCTTTTTTCTATGGAATCTTGAGGCGTTTTACTAAAAAAAGTGCCTGAAAAGGAGAGATTTATTTGATTCCAAAAAAAACCAACATCCGTGTTGGATGTTGGTTTTTTAAACCAGAATATGTCTCCTTTTCAAACACGGGAGGCATGGGAGTTTCCTTCCATACCCTACTGTCCCTTCCCCTTAGATTTTCAGAAAATCCTTAGGAAGAAAGGATCGGAGAATTTCAAAACTCTGATATCTCTATAATAATATTTTGACTATGTCAAGAAATTTTTCTATCTATTATAATTTCTTTATTAAGATAGTGCTTCTATTATGGCTCTGTGAAAAGCAGGGATATCATCTGGTTTTCTGGATGTAATCAAATTCCCATCCACTACAACCTCAGCATCTATGTATTCTGCTCCAGCATGAACCAGATCATCCTTGATAGCAAAAAAGCCAGTAACCTTCTTTCCCTTTAAAATACCAGCCGAGGCCAACATCCATCCTGCATGACAAATAGCTGCTACGACCTTGCCTTTTTCAAACATCTCTTTTACAACTCTAACCATATCTTTTGAACGTCTCATAACGTCTGGGGCATATCCTCCAGGAATAATTAGGGCATCAAACTTTGAAGTATCTACATCTTTTACATTTATATCAGGATGGACAGGGAGCCCGTGTTTACTTTTATATTCTTTTTTGCCAGAACCTACAACGCTCACCTCTGCCCCTTCCTCTATAAATCTATAATAGGGACACCAGAATTCATACTCATTATAAAGGTCTTCTATAAGAATCAAAAATTTTTTACCTTCGAGTTTCATAGCAATCCTCCTTGATTAAGAATTTTTTAGGACTTTTATTATAAATCATTCATTTTCTATTTCAATTGAAATTATTTTCTTGTGATGGTTTTATCTCTAATAGAACGTCTAGTTGCTATTTGATTGATAATCTACCTATATAGTTTCCTTGACAATTGAGTAATTTTTAAATATTATTTAAAAAACAATTTATTTTATCAATTCTTTATGGGATGCTGGATCTGGGTTAATCATGAGGAATAGTTAGGATGAAAAAGAAACAACTTGATTTTTTTAAGACAAAGCTTTTGAGTAAAAAGAATCTTCTGATTCAAGAAGCTAATAAGACGCTAGATAATGGATTGAATGTACAAAAAGAAGATATGCCTGATACTGTGGATCGATCTTCTATTGAGACTGATCGTAATTTTCTTCTTCGCCTTCGAGATAGAGAAAGAAAACTTCTCAAGAAGATTAATGAATCTCTGAAGAGGATTGAGGATGGGTCTTTTGGTATATGTCTTCGATGTGGTGAAGAGATAAACGAAAAGAGATTGAAAGCGAGGCCTATGGCTACCTTATGCATATCATGTAAAGAAGAACAAGAGAAAAAGGAAAAATTGTCGAGCTAAAACCTTCTTTACGTCTCTTTGTAGTCCCCTTCTTTTAGAGTAGTATAAAATGATAATACTTTTCTAGAGTATCTTTTATGAAATATCTTTCCTTTTTTCATCATGTGGGAAATCTTTGAAGGACCTCTATTATATGCTTCTAATGCTAAATCGATATCTTCAAAAATGAGGTTTAGCTTGGATAGATAATAAGATCCCATCCTGATATTAATAAAAGGATTATAGAGAGCATTGTCATTTTTCCAGTTGATATTTGTTTCTTTAGCTATCTCTTGAGCGGTTACTGGAAGAATCTGCATGAGACCCTTAGCCCCCTTTTTGGATTTGGCCCAGTTGTTAAAAGAGCTCTCCGTTGAGATTATTGCAACAATAAGAAGAGGATCGTGACCATATCGAATGCTTTCTTTATATATAATTTCCGCAAGTTTATTTTCTTGATCTTTTTTGAGGCCAGTGTTGAAATTATTGATTATTTCTTTTATCATATTCTCTGTTTTTGATCTTTCATTATATATAGCCTCTGCAAGTTTATTTTCTTGGTTCTTTTCAAGGTCAACGATGAAATTATTGATTATCTCTTTGATGAAATCTTCATTTTTTTGTATTTCTATATCTTTATGAAAGATTTTCTTGAGAGGAGTATAGTAGCTTCCTTCAGAATAAAAGTAGATATTAGTTGTTAATAGCCCGACAAGAAAAAAACAAGATAGGTTTTTGAAACTCAGATCAATTTTTTTCTTGAAGAATAATTTAGCAAAGTATTTTAAGCAGTTTTTCAATACCATAAATAGCTTCCTTTTTTTTAATATAGGATTGATCTTTGATGTTTGTCAAGAAAAAAACTATATATTGTATAGAGTAGATAATAAAATACTAAATGTTGTGTTTTCAGTCATTTTCAACGGCATCTCAAAATTTTGTACAGAAACCTCTTTTAGGAGGAGGTTTAATATCTTCTTCTCTAAATATTTCCAACTCATATTATTATTGAATACAAATTATGTTAAAAGAGCTTTTAGTATCAAATTATGCACTTTAAGTCAAGAAAAAAATTAACTATTTTTTATAACAAAATGATGATGTTTCGAAGTTGTTATTCTTTGAAATTATGTATAATTACATCAAGAAAAAAATCAAGATACTTTATTTTAACAATGGCATTTTCTGGATATAATTTATTGATATTTAAAGGCATTGACTAATGAGAAAAAATACCAAATATATAGTCATAGGAAACGGTATAGCTGGTATAAGCGCTATAGAAGGAATTAGGAATAGAGATACCCAATGTAATATTACTGTTATTTCCCAGGAGCCATTTCTGGCTTACTCTCCAACGTCACTACCATATTTGATAGAGGGAAAGATTACTGAAGATAAGATTTTTATAAGAAATAAAGAGTTTTATAAAAAAAATAGGGCAAGACTTATTTTGAATAAGAGAGCATTAGGAATAAATCCTTTTAATAAAGAGGTTTTTCTTAGTGGCGGTAAGAACCTTACCTATGACTCTCTTCTTATAGCTACGGGGGCTGAGCCAATAATTCCAAATTTATACGGACTAAGTCGTTGTGATTACTTTGTATTAAAGACCCTAAAAGATGCCAGAAGATTAAAAAATGAGGTCCTTGTAAACGGTCATGTTGTGATGTCAGGTGGTGGTTTAATCGGTATAGAGCTGGCTTATATTCTTAGAAGTCAAGGATTTGAGGTTACAGTTATCGAAGAAAAGGAGCGCATACTTTCTTTTTATTTTGATGACGAGGCTGAGAAAATTATCAGGGATATCTATAGAAAAAATGGTGTCAATTTTATTCTCAATTCAAAACTGGTTGGAGGGGAAAGGAAAAAAGAAAATCGACTGATTTTAAAACTTCAAAACGGAAATAAAATCAGGACTGATTTATTTATTATTTCTGTGGGAATGAAACCTGCTGTAGATTTTTTAAAAAATAGTAATATTAGAGTAAATAAAGGTATCATAGTCGATAGAATGATGCGAACAAATTACAATAATATTTTTGCCGCTGGAGATGTGACGGAGGCAAGGGATTTTTTTTCAAAAAAGAAGGTCTTAAGTCATATTATTCCATCAGCTATTTATCAGGGCAGAATTGCAGGTTTGAACATGGCGGGTGGAAATGAAACATATAGTGGCAATATATCAATGAATATATTCAGTTTCTTTGGAAATGAGGCCTTATCAATAGGTGATGTATTTGTTAATGGTCGAAATATTAAGATAGTTAAGAAGGTTCAAACAAGTAAAAATAGATTTTATAAGTTAGTCTTGAAAGACAACTGCTTAATCGGCGCTGTTTTGATTAATGTAAATATTAAACCAGGTATACTTCTTAATCTTATAAAGAGAAGAATTGATCTCTCCCCTTGGCTAGAGTCGGTGGGAACAGGCTTCTTTAACTTTGGAAAGGTTTTTCAAAAAGCGATTGGTAAAATGGATTAATGGGGTTAAGCTCTTCATAACCCTTTTTTGATATTAATAATCTTATCCACTACATCATTAGCATTCTTTCCTATAACCCTAATCATTGCCTCTTTTTCATGACCTCCCAAATCATAGATAATGTCTGGAACTGACCCAAATCTTTTTATTGCTGTTTCTGTACCCCATTCTAAAGACGAACCTTCTTTTGTCTTGATTCTTTTTGGTTCTTCCTTTCTATTGAAGCTCGATATCTTCATCCGCAGTCTTTTACAAGTATTGATAGCTTCTTTAGAATAACAGATGTTCATTACTGCCCTTTTTTCAGGATCGTATTTTAAAACCGTAAGAATAATATTAGCCACATGTCTTGAGGCTCCGAACCGAGGAGATGATAAGGTTCTTATTTCATCACCAAACCTTATTATTCTTCCTGGAAAGGCAATAATATCGAAATAGTCCCTGGCAAAGGGAAGAGCAAGCCCGAAGTTTGATTGGACTTCTGGGATTAATTTTCCTATTTTCTCCTTTTTTAATTTCTCAAGAGCTCTTCCCAACTCTTCTACAAGATGATATCTATCGATCTCCCTATATATATTAGAAAAGTGGTGGGTGGGGCCATGTCCTTTTCCAATATCCAGCGAGTATCGAATAGCAGTAGTAATATAATCTTTTGCTGTTCTTATGGCATCTTTAAGGTTGTTTCCTTTTGCAAGTTCTGCGGTGATGGCTGCAGAAAAGGTGCACCCTGTTCCATGTGTATTTTTAGTCTTTATGCGCTCTGAAGAATATTCTATAAACTCTTTACCATTATAAAACAGATCGAGGGCATTTCCCGTTAAGTGTCCTCCTTTAATAACGACATTTTTTATTCCCCAATCTACAATCTTTCTAGCAGCCCGTTTCATGTCTTGAATACTTTTTATATTGATTCCTGTTAAGACCTTTGCCTCTTCGGTATTTGGTGTAATGACATATGCGAGTGGAAGAAGCTTTGTGATAAGGGCCTCCTTTGCCTCTGTTCTGAGAAGGTGGTCACCGCTCTTCGCTACCATTACAGGATCTACTACTAATTTTTTTATCTTATGCTCTTTTATTTTTTCACTTACCTTGATTACAATCTCAGAACTTGAGAGCATCCCTGTCTTTGCAGCATCTACGCCTATATCCTTTGCAACGGCATCTATCTGGAGTCCTACAAAGTCAGGAGATATGTCAAATATTCCTTCAACACCTATCGTATTTTGGGCAGTTAAAGAGGTAATCGCAGAGGTGCCAAAAACTCCTAAGGCTGAGAAGGTCTTTAGGTCTGCCTGAATTCCAGCACCGCCTCCTGAATCTGATCCAGCAATTGTTAGAGCAACCTTCACTTTTAAAATCCCCCTTTTGTTATGTTTATTAATAATAAAACAAATCTATTATTGTTTTTGTATCCTCCAATCCATTCATTTCAGAACCGTATAAAAAAATCTATAAATGGATTTTCAAACTCCTTTGAGGACTTTCTGTAATAATAACGCATATAGAGCAACATTATGCCAGCAAAAATTAAAATCATGGCAACAATGATTGATAAAAGTGGTGGATAGAGAGCGATCAGAATCCCAGAAAAAATAAGCAAAAGGCCTAAAAACATTTTACCCTCCGTTTTGGAACGTTTGAATAAATAAATTATTTTTAATGATAAAATATGGTTATATAAATATTATGTCAAGAAGTAATTATTGAGCCCGGTTAGATAAGACTTTTTGTAAATCTAAAAAAAGCCATTAAAGAAAATATACAACTAAAATCCTTAATAAATCTATAGAGATAAAAGGGGATTAGTTAAGAACTTTTAATTGCAATTTTTTTTTCATTTTCTATAATTACCTAAATTAATATAATGTTCGAGCTTTTTGGAAAATGAACAAGTTAGGCAGTAGACGACTCGCACAGAGGGTCATATGTTAATAGAATCCTCAGCTCCTACAAGGATAGATCTTGGAGGGGGTACGCTTGATATATA
>DATKYB010000045.1 GCA_035528715.1 Nitrospinota bacterium
ATGGAGAGGTCGTCCAAATAAATTTTAATTTAGTACCAAGATATTTATTTCTTTCGTTTACAAAAAACTGAATTCTTTCTTTATCAGATTTTTGTGGTGGCAAGAAATTCCAATTTTCTACTAATTTTTTTGCTACGTCTAAAACATATTTTTCTCTTTTTTTTGTCGACAATGTTGAAGGTTTGAAATATAACACTAATCTCTAACCTCTCTATATTTCTCCTCACCAACCTGATATTCTCTTTGTTTTACAATCTCATAGTTACCCTTAGGAATGGTAAGTGTCTTATGATCTGGATGGGTAAGCTCAGCCATATCTGATATGACTCTAAGGTACAACGTCCCATCCTCTTCATATATTTCTGCCTTGCCATGGCTGATAGAGTGTTTATGCCCTGTTTGTTCTCCTTCTGCTAGGATAAGATGGTCTAGTTTCTTGCCCTTAATCTTTTCACATGGTTTTATAATTAATTCTCCCTGTCTTCTCGTTTCTTTCATGTTAACACCTCCTTCACATTTTTGGACTTTAAGTAATTTTTTTTATATTTAATTATATTATTTTCTATATGCAATTTCAACTAATTACTTTTGACAATGTCAACTTTTTTTAAAAAAACAAAAAGTGCTCCAGTCTAGGGGTATTTAAATTACTATACTTTGTAAAAATTTTTTACTCCTCTACCGAGAAACGCTTAGTCTTATTGTGCTGAGTATCAATGCTATGTATAATCCAAATTCTTTCAAAGAGGGGCATTGGATAAGAAAAAGGAGCCTATTCTGGTTCTTTCAGATAATTATTTCTATGAAAGAAGGTAAACAGGAAAACTCAAAGAGCTTGAGTGGAGATATGGTTTTCAGGTATTAATCATCAGAAAGATTGTTGAAGAGCTTTCTGGTGTGGACCCTAGGTTTTCGGTTCTTACTTAATCCAGCGAGTATATCAATTATAATGAGACTGTCTTTATAAGGATTTCCTTTGATAAAGGAAAGTTTTCAGAATCAGATCCTCCCACCATTCTGCTTGGCTGGAGAACAATAGACGAGATAGAAGACGGGGGAGATAACAGCATTTTTTAAGAGGAAAAATTTATAATCTTTTCAAAATAACCAAACTCTACTTCACTGTATAGCCGCGTCCCTCAAGACATGCACCATAGGCGCGTTTAAAGGCATCTCTGCTCTGATTGTAAGCATCCATCTGACTCTGTGTCCACTGGTCTGATTGTTGCTGCTCTTTCTCAGTCCGTCTCTCCTTTTCCATATGGCCAAGCAAAGCACCTGCACCGGCACCAATGAGTGCTCCCTTACCCGCTCTGCTGCCTCTTTTGCTACTGGGTGAAGTAAGGGCTCCTATCCCTGCTCCGGCAGCCCCTCCGACTAGAGCACCCTCGAGCATTCCTGGTCCTTTACTTCCTTTTTGAGTTGGAGGTGCTGAAGCCTGTGGTGGTGTTTGTAGGGGATCGAATCCTGTCTGTTGCTTCGCCCATTGATAGCATTCAGACTCATCCTTCTTCTGCTGTTCTAGGCTTTGTCCCTTCGTTGGATAAACGAAGAAATCTTGCGCAAAAGCTGATCCAGTGAAAAAGACTAAGATAATGAGAACGATTAGGAGATATTTTATTAGTCTCATCATTTTCTCCTTAAATAATTGATTTACATTTATATTTAATTTCTCAACCAATCCATTTTTTGTCAAGTAATTTTTTTTGAAAATGTATATATCCCTTTCTTGGGTAAGCAAGAGAAGAACAATAAAAACCGCAAAAACCTATTGACTAAGTCCTACCTTTTTGATAGAAATTAGTTTGTTTTGATTCAGGTTTTAATTTCACTTTAATTGATAATCCAGCTGAGCTGAGTTTTCTGATATTAAAGCCCCTTATTTTTAATGGTAGCAAAAATTTTCGATAGCCTGGATTAATAGATGAAATAACAATTTAAGCAAAAAGTCTTTAAATCTGAATCTAATTAAGAAATAAAAAAAGCCATATTGATTTTGGCGAATTGAAAGGAGGTGGAAAGATCTTTTTGATGCCGTTGGCATTTCTTTGCAGTTGTGGCTCTTTTTCGGTTAAAGGAGGTTAAGTTATGAAAAAGAGAATTTTTACAAAACTGATTGCCTTAGCAGTAATTACCACGTTTCTTATCATTCTGCCGAGCGGGCCTCCATGGGCAGCTAAGAAAAAGCCCATTGAACTGGTCCTGGCAACCGCCACGACAGGTGGGACTTATTATCCTGTTGGTGTGGCCCTATCAACCCTTTGGAGCATAAAGTTAAGGAAAGAAAAACCGTCTGCTATAAAGGTCAATGCAATTACATCAGCAGGATCCGGAGAGAATGTTAATATGCTCAAGGCAAAAGAGGTCGAGATGGCCATTCTTCAGGGGTTGTTCGGAAAGATGGCCTGGAACGGCGCCGACATATATAAAGGCAAGCCTATGAAAGAACACCGGTCTATTACGATGCTGTGGCCCAATGTT
>DATKYB010000046.1 GCA_035528715.1 Nitrospinota bacterium
CTATTATTAGCCATGGCTTCACACGCCAGGATTTCTATCAATAGCCATTTTTCATATTTATTTCTTCTTTCCCATATTTTACTCATCTCTGGTCTGGAGTATCTTGGTATCAAGCTCAATCTCCTCTTAAATTTTTTCTATTTTATTAAATTGGAATAAAATAGGACTGTACACGAGATTATTCTTTCAACATCAACTGTACTTATCAATAATTCTCTTCACAATCCCAGATGTCGAGTACCCTTTAATAAAGGGGACTATTTCAACTTTCCCTCCATAACCCTCGACGATGTTCTTTCCAACCACCTCGTCAACTTTGTAATCTCCACCCTTTACCAAGATATCAGGCCTTAATTCCCTTATAAGATTCTCGGGCGTAAGATCAGAGAAGAGGATTATATAATCAACTGAGTGCAAAGCAGCTAAAATATTAGCTCTTTCATCTTGAGCTATTAAAGGCCTCCTAGGGCCTTTTAATTCCCTTACAGAATCATCATCATTTAAACCAAGAACTAATAAATCCCCATATTCTTTTGCCTTTTCAAGATATTTTATATGTCCCATATGGAGAATATCAAAACATCCATTGGTAAAAACTATCTTCTTTCTTTTTGTCTTTTCAGAGCTCAAAATATATTTTAATTCTTTCAACTCTAAAATCTTTCTCCCTGTTAAAAAAGTATTCTCTTTTAAAAAATGTTCTATCTCTTCCCTCTTTACTATAGAAGTACCAACCTTACCAACAACAATTCCAGCTCCGATATTGGCAAATCTTGATGCCTCTAATCTAGAGGCACCAGAAAAAAGGGCTAATCCAAAAAGACCAATAGCCGTATCCCCTGCTCCTGTAACATCATACACATCCCTGGCTTCAGTGGGTATATGAAATATCCCCCCTTCTTTTTCAAAAAGAGACATTCCTTCTCTCCCTCTTGTCACTAAGATGGCATCATTTTTATACCTTTCGGAAATTAATCTGGCAGCTCTCTCAAGATTGCTATTATTTGTTATCTTGATATTTGAGGCCTTTTCCAGCTCTGACTTATTGGGAGTCAAAACATTTATTTCTTTATATTTGGAATAATCATCACCTTTTGGATCAGCAACAACTATCTTGCCCCTTCTTTTAGCCTCTTTTACCAAAAAACTAAGAACGTTTTTTGTCAAAACCCCCTTTAAATAATCAGAACAGATAATACCATCAACATCATCTATTGTCTCTTTCAGATAATCGCATATCTTTTTTTCTATATCTTCTGTTAACAGGTTTTTATTTTCTTTATCGATTCTTAGAATCTGCTGGCTATGGGCAATAATTCTTGTTTTATTAGTAGTAGGCCTCCCTGTATCCATTATTACGCCATCATAATTAATTCCTTTTTCCTTTAATAATTCTTTAATTCTTTCTCCTTTTCTGTCATTTCCTACAGCACCCACCATATAGACACTGCATCCCAAACTGGCCAGATTGTTAGCAACATTTGCAGCTCCCCCTAAGGCATCATTATCTGACCTCCATTCCAAAACCTGTACTGGAGCCTCTGGAGATATCCTTTCTACATCACCCCATATAAATTCATCATATATAATATCACCTATAACAAGTATCTTCAGTTTCTCAATATTATTTAATATGCTATCAAAAGAATCACTCAATTTATTTACCTCTACTTATTAAGCCTTTTTTCTATCTCTTCACAGATTATATGACCTATTGTTATATGAGCCTCTTGAATTCTTGGAGTATTATTTGATGGAATAAGAATAGAAATATCTACTATATCTTTTACTTTTCCACCATCTTTTCCTAAAAATCCTATTGTAGTTGCACCTAAATCTTTAGCAATCTTAAAGGCATAAATCAGGTTTTCTGATAGACCGCTGGTGCTGAGCCCCAAAACTATATCCCCTTCTTCTGCTAAAGCTTCTATCTGTCTCCCAAATATTTTATCAAAACTGTAATCATTTCCAATAGCAGTCAGGGTAGAAGTATTCGTGGTAAGGGCAATGGCTGGAATGGCCTTTCTTTCTAATTTAAATCTTCCAACTAATTCAGCTACAAGATGCTGGGCGTCTGCCGCACTTCCTCCATTCCCCATAATTAATATCTTTTTCTTTTTTCTTATTGCATCAACAATCAATTCGATTATTTTTTCTATCTTGCTGCAGAGAGTATCAGCAATCTTAATTGTAATCTCAGAGCTCTCTATAAGAGCCTCTTTAAGAGCCTCTTTCGCTTTGCTCATTGCCTTATCTTTTGAACCTCCACTATTTTTTATCTGAAAATTAATAAATCTTTTTTTATTTATTATAACATGAGCAGATTCATTTATCCCAATTATCTTTCAGCTCTTATCAACCTCTTAGTTATCTATTTTTATTATTAAATTTTCTCTTCAAAATACTGTAAAGTCTCTTTCATCCCTTGATTAAATTCTATTTTTGGCTCCCACCCCAGCAGTTCTTTTGCTTTAGTTATATCAGGTCTTCTTATTTTAGGATCATCTTCTGGCAAAGGTCTCTTTACTATCTTGCTTTTACTTCCTGTAATCTTTATAATATTTTTGGCTAATTCTAATATTGTCATTTCTGTAGGATTACCTAAATTGATGGCCCCAGTTGCATCTGATATTATAAATCGATATATTCCTTCTATTAAATCAGATATATAACAAAAACTCCTTGTTTGAGAACCATCTCCGAATACAGTGAGATCTTCTCTCTTCAATGCCTGATGGAGAAAGGTTGGTATGGCCCTCCCGTCATCGATTCGCATTCTAGGCCCATAGGTATTAAAAATTCTCACTATTTTTGTCTTAATACCATGGTAGCGATGATATGCCATAGTAAGGGCTTCTGCAAAGCGTTTTGCTTCATCATAGACCCCTCTCGGACCCAATTGATTTACATTTCCCCAATAATCTTCACTTTGAGGATGTACTAAAGGATCCCCATAGACCTCCGAAGTGGAAGCCAAAAGAAAAGTTGCATTCTTTTCTTTTGCAAGACCAAGGGCCTTATGGGTACCGAGAGAACCAACCTTTAATGTCTGGATAGGAAGTTTGAGATAATCTATGGGACTTGCTGGAGAGGCAAAATGTAAAATAAAATCGATTTTTCCTTCAATAAATATATAGTTCGTTACATCGTGCTTTATAAATAGAAATCTTTCATCTCTAATATGATTAATATTGGATATATTACCTGTAGAAAGGTTATCCATACAGATAACCTCATTTCCTTTTGATAAAAGGTAATCGCAGAGATGAGAACCAATAAACCCTGCACCTCCTGTAATTAACACCCTTTTTTTAGGCTTTTTTTGTTTTTCCACGGTTAGGCCTGCCAATGCTATAATATTCAAACCCTAATCTTTTCTTTTTCTCTGGGTCGTATATATTTCTTCCGTCAAATATTACCGGTTTCTTCATAACCTTTTTTATCTTTTCTAGGTTAAGCTGTTTAAATTCCCTCCATTCTGTAACAATAACGAGAGCATCAGCATTCTCTGCAACCTCGTATGAACTCTCACAATATTCTATTTCTGGCAAGATCTTTTTAGTATTTTCTATTGCGGCAGGATCATAGGTCTTTATATGCGCCTCTTCTTTTAAAAGAAGTTTAATAATTTCAATAGATTTTGCATCTCTAATATCATCAGTATCAGGCTTAAAAGATAATCCTAAAATGCCTATTGTCTTACCCCTGACATTCTTCATCTTTGATTTTATCAAATCTACCAAGTATGCTGCTCTGCTCTTATTTATTTCAATAACTTTCTTTAACAGATCGAACTCATATCCTAATTTAGAAGCGGTATGGACTAAAGATTCTGAGTCTTTTGGAAAACATGAACCACCAAAACCCAGACCCGCATTTAAAAATTCTGATCCAATCCTTGCATCATATCCCATTCCTTTAGCAACATCCATGACATTTGCTCCAGCCTTTTCGCAGATATTAGCAATAGCATTAATAAAAGAAATCTTTGTAGCTAAGAAGGCATTAGAGGCATATTTTATCATCTCTGCACTATAAACATCTGTTATTAACATAGGTCTTTCAAGAGGAGCATAGAGTTCTAATAGTTTCATAGCTACATCCTTACTGGGGGCTCCTATCACTATTCTTTCAGGCTCAAGAGTATCTTTAATGGCCGACCCTTCTCTTAAAAATTCTGGATTAGATACAACATCAAAGTCTACATCTCTTTTCATATTTACTTTAATGATATCATTTACAAAATCACCTGTTCCAACAGGAACCGTACTTTTATTAACAATAACCTTATATTTATCTATATATCTTGCAATCCCCTTTGCTACGGATTCCACATAAGAAAGATCTGTTTCTCCATTATCCTTTGGAGGAGTGTTGACGCAGATAAATATGACCTCTGATTTTTTAACCCCGTCTTCTAAATTTGTAGTGAATGATAATCTCTTATCTTCCATATTACGAGTTACCATTTCCTCAAGGCCAGGTTCATAAATAGGCATCATTCCCTTTTTTAACATTTCTATCTTTTCTTTTATACTATCAACACAGATAACCTCATTACCTAGATCGGCAAATACTGCACCAGTTACCAATCCTACATATCCAACCCCAATCACGCAGATATTCATCTCAATACCTCCTTAATTCTTTTTAGAAAAAAATCTGACGGTATTTTCTAATCCTTTTCTGAATCCTATCTTTGGCTTATATCCTAATAAATTCTTAGCCTTTGATATGTCCGCTATAGAATCCCTAACATCCCCTTTTCTCGGTTCACTATAGATTGGATTAACATCTCTATTCAGAATATCTCCAATTTCCTTGACTAATTCATTAATGGTTATCTTTTCTCCACATGCTATATTAAAAACCTCTCCAAGAATTCCATTTTTTTTCAAAGCCTGAAGGTTTGCATTCACCACATTGTCTATATATGTAAAATCTCTTGTCTGTTCACCATCACCATATACAGTAGGTTTATTGTTATTTAATACCATCTTTATAAATTTTGGTATGACTGCTGCATATTGAGAATCTGGATCCTGCCGAGGTCCAAAGACATTGAAATATCTTAAAATCACGGTCTCTAAACCATAGAGATATTTAAAAACCTTACAATAATCCTCACCAGCTAATTTTGAAACAGCATACGGCGATAAGGGATTAGTCTCCATTGCCTCGTTTTTGGGAAGCTTTGGTGAATCACCATAAGTTGAGGAAGAGCTGGCGTATATAACCCTTTTAACACCACTGCTCTTTGCAGCATTTAAAATGTTTAGTGTTCCTATAATATTTACTTCTGAAGTAGTGATAGTATCTTCGACTGAACGAAATACAGAAGTCAATGCACCCAAATGAAATATATAATCAACATCCTTAACACTATTATCTACTGTTTTTCTATCTCTTAAGTCTCCTTTAATTATTTCCAGGGAGTTTTTATTGTTATATTTTTTTAAAATATCATCTATATTTTCCATCTTTCCCGTACTAAAGTTATCCAGTATTTTTACTCTCTTTCCTTTCTTAGCTAATGCTTCAACAATATGAGAACCTATGAAGCCTGCACCACCTGTAACTAAAAATTTCTCTTCCATTCACTATTCACTAAATTTAAAGGGTTACTATTTTATCTCTATGATTATTTACATTTTTAGTAGCATTACGGGTATCTACGACTAAATTTGAATGTTTTACAATCCAACTATAATCGTAAATGCTATGATCTGTTACGATAACCAAACAATCAGAATCTTTTAATTTTTTAGTATTGAGCTCTACAAACTCTATTCTGTCATTATAATCATCTAGCTTTTGAATATATGGATCGTTAAAAGAGACACGAGCTCCTTTCTCCAGTAATATATTAATAATATCGAGGGCTGGTGATTCCCTGATATCATTTATATCCTTTTTATAGGTTACTCCCAATACGATTATCCTTGCACCATTAATACTCTTTTTTTGGTTATTAAGTACGTCCTGGATCTTATCAATAACATAGAAGGGCATATTTGTATTGATTTCGCTAGCCAATTCTATAAATCTTGCCTTGTAATTAAGGGTTTTTAGTTTCCATGAAAGATAATGTGGGTCTATGGGTATGCAGTGCCCTCCTAATCCTGGACCAGGGTAAAAAGGCATAAATCCAAAGGGTTTTGTAGCAGCAGCTTCGATAACCTCCCAAACATTGATCTTCAGACGATCGCACATAAGAACAACTTCATTAACTAAGGCAATATTCACTGCCCTAAAGGTATTCTCCAATAATTTCACCATTTCAGC
>DATKYB010000047.1 GCA_035528715.1 Nitrospinota bacterium
TAAATTTTCTTGTTTTTTTTGACATAATATTTAAAACACCGACAACCCTTCCTTCTATACACATGGGCACACCCAGAAAGGATACAAGACCAAGTCTTTTAGCAACTTCCCTGTGTTCTTTTTTATATCTTTCATCTTCTCGCATATCCTTAGAAATTAACGGTCTCTTTTCCTTTACTATAATACCGCTAAAACTCTGACCTATTTTTAACCTCTTGGTTTCCATCAGCTCCATACCCTTTTTGGTACCGCCACCCCTGATAAGATAATCCCCTTCTCTTATCCGGTAAAGACACTCATCAGCATCAAGGAGTTTGGCAGCCTGCTCTGCTATCCAGGGGAGGAGCTCTTCTTTTGAGACACTGGATGTGATTTTCTTGCCTGTCTCATAAAGAACCCCTAGCTTCTCTTCTACCTTCTTCCTTTCTGTTATATCTCTTACGGCACATTTATATTCTAAATAAAATTTATCCTCACTATCTTTAGCGATGCCACGAAATCGAACATCTATCATCTCACCATTCTTCTTTACAAACTTAACCTCTTGATCGATAATACCTTCCTCTTTGAGTTTAGAGAAGAGCTGATCGAACTTATCCTTTGTCTCCTCTGAAAAAAATATCGATGTATGGTTTCCCTTCAGTTCACGCTTTGAATAACCCAACATTTCCACAAAGGTATGATTTGCTTCGATAATCATTCCATTTCCATCTAAAGAATAGTAGCCATCTGGGGCATTCTCGTATAAATCCTCAAATCTTTCTTTAGATTCTTTGAGCGCCTCCTCCCGTTGTTTCAGCGATTCCGCCATTTGATCAAAAGTCTGGGCCAGGACACCAATTTCAGGAGTGGACGAAAAATCTTTGGAATAAATCTTTAAATCTAACTTTCCCGTAGATATCTCTTTAGCCGCTTTCGTGAGTTTTTTAATTTGACCAGAAATGGGAAAAGAAATGAAAATGGCAATCGAAATACTCAGTGCAATGACAACAGCAGAAATAACAAATATTCTTTTTCTTAAAATAAAAATGGGGTTTAATATATCTTTTTCATCATATTCCACGATAAGCACCCACTGGAGTCCTTCAAAGTTTCTATAGCCTTTTGAGTATCCATATGAAAAGAGTTTTTGCCTCCCCTCTTCCTTTTTAACAAAAAAGCCCTTATTTCCTTCTATCCTCTTGAAAAATTCTTTTTTGGTTATATCTTCCAAAAACTTAAATGGTTCTGTTGCATAAACTAACCTTCCGTCCTTTGTAATTAATTTTATCTCTGTTGTTTCATATTTTTTTGCGACAATCTCTGCTTCCCTTATAATTCCACTAACAGCGATAACAGCCTTCATCACCCCTATGAACTCTCCATCATCATTCTCAATCCTTATTCCCACACTGATAGCATGTGTACCAACACTTTCATCATACTCAACATCGCTGACATAAAGACCCTTATTTTTTGCCACCTGCCACCACTTCTCATCGTCCTGCCTGTAATCCGAGGTTTTTCCTGTTTGAGCCACATTCGCACCATAGCTATTTGTTATAAAAATTTCTCCAACGATCCTGTATCCATACTTTTTTTCATAAAACTCGATAAATTCCTTCGTCATCTCTTCTGATACTTTATTGTTGATTAATCTCTGCATAAAGGATGTTATTGTTTCTTTTGGCTGGGATACCCATTCTTGATCTCTTTGATTGATATATTCTTGTATGTTATCAAGCTTTTCAAACTCTCTGTTAGATTCAAAAAGAGCTTTTTGCAGAATGAGGTGTTTGGTCTGTTTTTGAAGTTCCTCAATTTTAAAATAAATGTCTCGATCCATTCTCTTCAGCATTTCCTCAACCAAGAATATAGAATTCTTGCCAACAGATTCCTTCAGTGATTTACTGCTTATTTTCACTGAATAGAGTGATAGACCAGCCATGAACAATACAAACATTGTAAAGCCGAGAATTAATTTCTTACCCAAACCCAAATTCAGGCGCATTTTTATCTCCCCTGCTTAGAAAAAGATTTTAACTCCATTATTTATCGACTTTTATTAGCTTTTACTTAATAAAAAAGGCTCAAAAAAATGAATATTTTTTTGGTTATTAATGACTGAGGAGAAATCGTAAAAAGAGGTCTTTATTTGACCTATGTTCCCGCAATCATAACAATGGTTTAGAATCTAAAAGAGCTTTGAAATGCGAAAAAAATGGGTCGCTGGAAGTGATTGATTTTATTGCTTTTGATGTAACTTTCTTGTCTTGAGAAGGCAAAGGAACCAAAGAAGGGCACCCTTGATTTTTCCAGAGGCGAAGATTGGTATTCATGATTCCTATCTAATCTGGGAAGTTCCCAAGGAAGTTCCTTGGTAGCCTTTTATCACCCGCTTTTCGGCATCTATGCTTGACAGGGCATCAAACCATTCATCTTTTACAACCGATTCCTTTAGCTGATTTTTTTTAGCCCGACAAAGAGCCCAGGTCCAGACGATCCCGTGTGGGTTTGGATTGGTGTCGACCAATTTGGCGTGGAAATCGCATTTGATTTGAGGATACATGCCGTTATTCTGCTTTTGAGAGTAGTAGAAAAAGGAGTTCTGGTTCCAGAAGGAAACATGGGTCGGGTCCTGAAAAGCACCCCGGCCATCCGTGGAAGGGACCCAGACCTCAAAAATTCCGCCATGCCCGAGAACGCGCCAGGCTTCGTTCATGGTATAAATGGGGTCTTTAAGGTGCTCAACAATGTCAAAAGCCCTTATGTATTGGATGGAGTCATCCTGCCAGGGCCATGGCTCTTCGAGATTGGTAACCACATCTACCCCTTTGAAAGGATATCTGTCCACATTAATCCAGCCAGGCAAAATATTCTGGTTACAACCCAAGTTTAGCTTGCGCCACTCATCCGGCAGCTGTCGAATTTTTCTTGCATCCTGCATGAAAAGTCGCCTTTTTTTAATTTCTCAATGAAAAATAATGCACATTACATGCCATTTTGATTCTGAGTTCAACTATTTTTACAGGGGTTTGATTTTAGTGAGGGTTGATGTGGCTTTCTTGCGTGCCCAAGGCCAAAAAAGGGGGAGGGGGTAAATTTATACGAGACCCTCTCTCATAATAAATTTCCAAGAGATTTTAGATGACCCTTTTCCTCTTCTGCAATTTTGAACAGCACGTCCTTTGTCTCTTTATGCCTGCTTTTTTCCGAAAAGCGAAGGTAGAGGTCAAGGCTCTGGGTTTCAAGGGTCATGGCCAGCTCAATCAGATTCTGGACAGAGTCTAAAAAGGAGGCGTTCTGCTTCATATATTCCTCCATGTCAAAGCCGCTTTCCATGATCTTTTTGCCCAAAACCCTTTCCTCAAATGCCTTGAAGTCCTTCTTTGGTGATTCAATCTTCAAAAAAAGTTCCTGAAGCATTTTTTTGTGCTTCTCCTCAACATCTATCAGCACTGAGAGAAGCTCAACCAGTTTTTGGTCATCACTATTTTCTTTTGTTTTAATATAAAAGATCTGCGAAGCCTTTTCCATGGCATAGGCAATCATGACCATCTCAGCAGGGGATTCATCCCCGGTTAAGAGGTCTAAATTTAACTCTTGGGGTCCGGCTGCTTTTACACCTTCCCAGGCCTTGATACCGCCCTTGAGGTTATAAACCTCTTTAAACCCAAGACCGGAGAGTAACTGAGCCGCAACGCGGCTCCGGCCACCAATAGCACAATAGACAATTACTGGTTTTTCTTTGTCCAATTCATTAACTTTATCATGCAACAGAGGTAAAGGGATGAGCTTGGCACCCGGGATATGGGCCTGCTCATACTCTTTGGGCTGGCGAACATCCAGGAGCGTATATGCCCCCTCCTCATTTTCCGCCATGAATGTTTTGGCTTTCTCTTCATCAAAGGATTTTACAGGCTTAAAGAGCTGCTTCAAACGCATGATCTACCCCTCCTGAAAAAAGATTGAACTTTTTAAATCCGCCTTATCCTAACAAACTCATCAAAGAATACAAGAGTAAAAAATCAAAAAGGACATTGAAAACTTTCAATTGCAAAGATTCCTTTTATTCCTTATAAATAGTATTATGCAGATTGAAAGATTGGAAATAACCTATCTTAATCAAACCCTCAAGATCGAATACTTCCTCCGCAAAGGGGAAAAGCAAACACTCCTCTATCTTCACGGGCTCGGGTGTTTGAAAAACGATTTTATCGGGGCAGTAACAAGAGAAGAGCTCAAAGACTATACACTGGTCTCCTTTGATTTTCCCGGCTGCGGCAATTCCCCTTATCCTGAGAATGTAAATCTTGGAATCGATGATCTGGTTGAGATAACAAAGATAATGGTTTTTGAACTCTCCCTGAATAATCTCGTGATTATCGGCCACAGCATGGGCGGGCTTATCGGGCTCCTCTATATAAAAAGGTATGGAAAAGATACAAAGGGGTTCATCAATGTGGAGGGAAATCTGGCTCCTAAGGACTGCATGTTTTCCCGTGAGGTAATAGAGCCCTCCTTTAGAGAATTCAAAGAAGAGGTTTTCCCCAATCTCAAGAAAAAGTTATTTCACTCAGGAAACAGGGGCTTTAAAAAATATGCTGAAACGCTTGAGAAATACTCATCCCCAAAGGCCTTTTTTGATTACTCCCCCTCCCTTGTCAATTATTCTGATCATGGGGATTTGATTCATCTTTTCAATGAACTCAAGATTTTTAAGCTTTTCATCTACGGCTCAGAAAACAGATGGCTTCCCCACATAAAAAAGCTGAGGTGCAAAATTATAGAGATACCCCTCAGCAACCACTTCCCCTTCTATGATAACCCAGAAGAATTCTACAGGGCAGTTTCTGATTTTTTGAAGAAGATATGAAAAGCTTCTGTTCATTTCTTGCCTGCGAAAGCAAACGAACCAAAGAGAGAATTTTTCTGCTCCTGCGGTAGCGTTTCAGTTTCAAACTTCTTTAACCGCTTCATTCATTTTTTGCTTGCCCCAAAAACGAACCAAAGAAGGGCACCCCTTGCTTTTCTTAACGGAATTTTGTCTTCGCTCATTCGGCGAGGGAAAAAACTCAGGCCTTGCCCTCAAACACTTCCCCTCTTTTTCCTCATTCTCTGGAAAAATCCCTAAAAAGCAAAAGGGGGGATGAGAAACAGGCATGGGATTAAAAGAAATTACGGAAAGTTACGATATTAACTTTGACAAAGATTGACTGGATTTAACAAAAAAGGTCTAAAAGGTTACGATTAGAACTATAAAAAAGTTATAAATGGTCTAAGATTATTAAATTGAAATATTTTTTAAATAAAGTAATAAATTTGATCCAAGACTAAAATCGTTTGTAATGCCCTTATTTTTGTGTAATCTTTAACCTCTGCAACCCCGTGGCTTATACTATGGCGTGATAAATCAATTTCACCACTTTCTAAATCAAATCCCACATAAATTACTTCATTAAGGTAATTTAAGAATGGTAGTGGTAAAAACAAAGAATAATCAGAACCAGATCTTACTTTTCCTTTTTCTGTAATATAATTTAACAGTTCAGACATTTTAACCTGCTTGCCTTTACTCGTATCTTGAAAATATTTAAGTCTAATAATTCCTTCTATCTCTGGTAAAAGAGTTTTTAAACAGTTTATATAACCATCATCATCATCACGCAAATAAGCATT
>DATKYB010000048.1 GCA_035528715.1 Nitrospinota bacterium
TGGGATAATCTTTTCTTATTACCATTTAGAAAAATATGAACTTTTCCTTGAAGAAGGAAGAAAATTTATCAAAGAGTTTAAAGAGCATTCCCTAAGTAAAAACCTTCAGTATCAGATAGGAGAGTATTATTATTCGAAAAAGGATTTGAACAGGGCTCTTGAATCGTATAGTTATATTCTAAATTATCATCCTTCTCATGAGATGGCAGATGGTTCTTTATTCAGGATAGGGCAGATAAATCTTTTAAAGAAAGATTATTATAAGGCGGCTGTCTTTTTTAAAAAGTTATTTATCTCTTATCCAAAGAGCACCTATCTCCCTGATGCCCAGTTTTTATTAGGCGATTCTTTCTTTTATATGAAGGACTACAAAAGGGCCCTTAAAGAGTATGATAAGTTTATCAATACTTATTCAGAAAGCTCTCTCATTCCAGAAGCCTTATTTAATTCTGGACTGATTCTATCTCAAAATATGAATGATCAGAATAAGGCAGAATTTTATTTTAAGAAAATTGTAGAACAATACCCAAATGATTCTTTAAAATTTGATGCAAGTCTAGAGCTGGGTCTAATATATAAGAGAATTAAAAAAAATGAAGACGCCGTAAGATATTTAAAAGAGGCTTCACTCTCAAAAAATGATATAATTGCTGCAAAGGCCCATCTCAATTTAGGGGATGTTTATAACTCAAAAGGAAATCTTGAAAAGAGTATTAGTCATTATTTAAAGGTTTTTTATTTATTCTCAATACAGAAGGATTTAGCCCATCTTGCCTTGATAAAGGCTGGTGATAATTATAAGAAGCTAGGGAGATACAAAGAAGCCCTAACCCTTTATAAAAAGGGAATTGAAAATTCAAAAAGCGAAGAAGATCGAAGATATCTGGGGGACAAAATAAAGGATATTGAAAAAAAGATTGAAAGCAAGAGATCGAAAGATGAAAAGCAATGAAAATATAAACTTTTAGTGGAGGGGTTTTTATGATCGATGTAATTTTAAAAGGAGGGATTTTGATGATTCCTATCCTTTTGTGTTCTGTATTGGCATTAGGGATCGTCATAGAAAAATTAATTACCCTAAGGAGGAAAAGGGTCATCCCGTATGAGGTTTTGAAAAAAGTGGAAGGTCTTCTTAGGGAAAAAAATATCTCTGATGCAACATCCCTTTGTAAAAAGAATCAGTCAGTCATGACAAGAATCCTCTTAGCTGCTATTCTCCATCAGGTTAAAAATAGGGCTGAGATTAAGGAGATTATTGAAGACGCGGGGAGGCACGAGGTCCCTATCTTAGAGAGATATACTACTTCTCTTGGGACAATTGCAAGCATATCCCCTTTATTAGGGCTACTGGGCACGGTTACAGGGATGATCAAGGTTTTTACTGTCATAGCTTTTGAAGGGGTTGGTCATCCCATGGCATTAGCTGGAGGAATATCAGAGGCCCTTATAACAACTGCGGCAGGATTAGTGGTGGCCATTCCTACCCTCATCTTTTATAATTATTTTATTTCTAAAAGCGAGTCCTTAATCGTTGAAATGGAAAAGAATTCCTTAAGGATACTGAGTATATTAAAAAGAGATTAGAGGAAAGAGAAGTGAAATTTAGTATTAAAAAACGAATAAAACCCAGTTTAAATATAACACCCCTTATTGATGTAGTTCTTCTACTTCTTATATTCTTTATGATTTCTACTACTTTTGTTGTTCAGCCAGGAATTAATGTAAACTTACCCCAGACCGTTACCTCTGAGAAACAGATAAGAAAAGATATTGTGATAATCATCACAAAAGATAATACAATTTATATCAATGAAAAAAAGATAGATTTAAGAGATGTATTAAAAGAATTTAAGGCTGAACATGAAAAAAATAGGGATGCCCTCCTCATTATAAAGGCAGATAAGAAAGTCTCTCACGGCGAAGTCGTTAATATAATGGATCTAGCGAAACAGGCTGGAATATCCAGCATGGCAATCGCCACCATTCCTAAGGAGTTTTAAAATAGAGGGATTTATGAATAAGGAGTTAAATTTAGGTATTTTTATCTCTCTTCTTATCCATATTTTTGTTGTGATTCTTTTTCCAGGATTTTTAAGACCGGTTATCAATAAGATCAATTATATAGAGATTGAATTTATTCCAAGCGAGGAAATCTTTTCCTTAAAAAGAGATAAAAAAGATTACATAAAAGGCCCCAAAACCGATTTGAAACCCCTCATTCAAAAGGCAGAAGAGCTAGGTTCTAAAAGAATGATGAGGAGTTTTACAAAGCTGAAACTCCCTGCTATCTCATCAAGAGAAAAAAATCAGATCAGAGTTAAGGAATATGAAACGCAAAAAAAGAGAATAAGTAAGATTCTTGAAGAATTATCGTATAAAACAAATATGTTGGATAAAGGTATTTCGTCCTTAGAAGGTTTTCCAGATAAAGAGATGAGGAAGGTTCCCACTGGTTTGTTTAACAAGGAAGAGCTTGCTAAAAGGGAACTCCTAACCGAAGAGATCGATAAGAAATCTATAGAAGAAAAAGAGATTGAGCCCATTTATGAAAAGATAAAAGGACCCGTAGCAAAGAGAAGAAGGGTTGTTTATAAACCTCCTCTTCCCACAGATTCAGAGGCTGAAGGAGAGATTGAGCTAAAATTTTGGGTTCTTCCTGATGGAACAGTTGGAAGAATCGTCGCACTGAAAAAGGGGAATCCCCAATTAGAAGATGAGGCGATAAGATATCTTAAGAAGTGGAAATTTAATCCCTTATCAAATAAAACAGAAAAGGAAGAATGGGGCATCATACCCCTTCGGTTTATCTTAAAGTAGTTTTTATTTCTTTTTCCTGAGTATAATGATCTCTACTCTTCTATTCTTTGCCCGATTTTCAGGAATTTGAGGGAAGCGGGGCTTGTATTCAGCATAACCAGCGGCAGAAAGACGCTGAGGAGGAATGTTTTCCTCCTCTATAAAGAATCTTACCACACTCGATGCTCTCCCTGTGGAGAGCTCCCAGTTTGAAGGATACCTTGGAGTATTTATCGGGACATCGTCTGTATGTCCTTCAACGAGTATATTATAAGGTACCGTCTTCAGAAGGGCTGACAACTTTCTTAAAAAAAGAACCCCTTTTCCAAGGATGTCTGCCTCCCCTGATTTAAAAAATGTCTCTCCAGGAGCAGAGAGTACCGCGCCTCTATGGTCTATAGTGATATCCAGAGCTTCTTCAAGGTTTTGCTCAGCAATGGCTTCCTTAATCTTCTTAGCCAATGTATTCAAATCGATCAAATCGGTTTTAATACCCAGAGTGGCTAACTCACTATCCTTGCCATGTGAACCTAACTCTCCCTCTAAACTTCCTCCAAGTGAATCGCTTAGTTCGGTTGCAATCTCAGAATACTTTGCAGTATCTATCTCAGAGATACCAACTAATAAGATAAAGAAAGTAAGGATGACGGCAAGCATATCACCCCAGATCACTATCCAAGTAGCACCCTCATCATCACGATTCGATTTTATTAAAAATGGTCTCATTTATTTATCCCTCTCACTGGGGATTCTGTTCTTTTTCCATCTTTTTATACTTTTTTTGGAAAATCTTGTAATAGGATGTTCTTAAGTCTGGTGGGAGGAACGAGTTTAGTTTTTGCTCTATAATTCTGGGATTTGTACCCGATTGTATCATGAGAACTCCTTCAATGATTATCTGAGCTTGCAGGATTTCTTCTTCAGTCCTTGATCTCAATTTTTCTGCTACGGGAAGTAAAAAGAGATTTGCCATCATCGCTCCGTAAAAAGTCGTGACTAAGGCTACTGCCATGCCTGGACCTAATGTGTTGATATCGCCAGAACCTAGCCCCCTTAACATTGCGATAAGCCCTATCAGGGTTCCTATGAGTCCAAATGCAGGGGCGAACTTCCCAGCAGTACGGAATATATTTTCTCCGGCATAGTGTCTTGAATTGAGAAAACCTAAATCCGTTTCTAATACATCTCTTATCATCTCAGGGGTTTCTCCATCAACAATCATCTCAATCCCTTTTCTCAAAAATCTGTTGGGTATCTTTTTTGCTTCATCATCTAAGCTCAATAAAGACTCTTTTCTCGCCTTAAAAGCAAGATTGACTATCCTTCGGATATATGCTGAAGGTTTTTGAATATCCTTTCTAAATACATTAATTAAGATCTTAATCACACTCAATATTCTCGGAAAGGGAAAGCTGATAAGGGTTGCTGCTAATGTTCCTCCCATTGTAATCATGAGGGCGTTTTTATTAATGAAAACCATGAATCCCCCCTGCTGAAAGATAGCAATAAAAAGGAGGGCGCCACCACTTATTATTCCAAAAAAAGTTGTCATATTTTCTTGCCTCTAATTTTCGTCCTTATTTCTTTCTAGATTAATCATTTCTCTTTGTCTTTTAAATGAATAAGATATGACTTTTTCTTTGTCTTCGTCATTGATTGCTAAGAATTCTACGCCAAATTCATTGCTATCCTTTTCAGTAGCTTCAACTAATACCTTATAGATTCTTTTAATCCTTCCCATTGTGATTATAAATGAGGAATGTTTGTCGGGTAGGGGTATAATCAGATTTAATATATCCCCTTTTGACAAAGGATAATCGCATCTCATTCTTATTCCTCCTCCACTGATATCCTCGCAGGTTGCTTCATTTTGTTTTTGTTGAATTATTTCAAACTCCTCTTTATTCGGTAGTGTTTCAAGGAGAACGTCAAGCTTTTTATTGATATGTAACAATATATGATAAATAGCAGGATCAATGGATCTTGTAGTACTCATGGAGAATCTGAGTAAGGATGGATTTATAGGCAAATTATCCCTATCCATGGTTCTTTTAGAGATATATAATTCTCTGTTTTTTTTGTACCATTCTTCTTTTACTATTGAAAAAGAAATAAGAAATGAATCTCTTACCCTTGCCAAAAGCCTTCTATTTTTTCGATTTGGACTCGGTTCTTTTTTTAATAATTTTTTGCCTTCTTTAACACCCATTTCCCCTTTTCCTTAAATTTATTGTATTGTTTTATTATATAAAGCCTTAATTATGTATAGTATATCGGTTTTTTTATCATCAGACTTAACAAATAAATTTTACCATTCGAAAACTTATTCATTGACTTTGTCTTTTTTAGACAATAATATTTAAAAAGTTATAAAAGAGGCTGACTGTTTAAAAATTAAATAATTATCAATAGTTATAAAGATACATTCTATCAAGGCATATCGATTAAATTTCAGATAAGTATCCTTATTCCAAGCTCTTATAGTTTAAATAAAGCCATGTTCAAATTAAGAAGAGTGAATTCATTAAATTTGTAGTTTTTGAGATGTCTGAATTAAACAAGAAATATCATAGACTAAAGAAGATTTTAACAGAAATGAAAAAGGTCTTGGTGGCCTATTCTGGTGGTGTAGATAGCACCTTTTTGTTAAAAGTGGCCTTAGATACATTAGGAAGAGAAAGGGTTATTGCCGTAACAGCGAGATCTGAAACCTATCCATCGATAGAATTGAAAGCCGCTAAAAAAATGGCAGAGGCATACAAGGCTAGGCACATTATTATTGATTCGGAAGAACTGGAAATCCCGGGTTTTAAGGATAACCCACCTGATAGATGCTATTATTGTAAAAAAGAGCTATTTGGTAAATTGAGACGCATTGCAGATGGAGAAGGAATAAAATATATATTAGATGGAAGTAACCATGATGATTTAAGGGACTATAGGCCAGGAATGAAGGCTGCTAAAGAATTTGGTGTTAGGAGTCCTTTAATGGAGAGCGGATTAAAAAAGGATGATATCAGGAAGCTATCGAAAAACTTACAGTTAGATACATGGGATAAACCGTCCTTTGCCTGTCTTTCATCTCGTTTTCCCTATGGAAAAGAGATCACGAAAGAAAAATTAAGGATGGTTGATCTGGCAGAAAATTATCTTAGAAAATTGGGATTTAAACAGTTGCGGGTTAGATATCACGAAGATATTGCTCGTATAGAGCTCGGACAAAGAGATATGGAAAAAATTTTTGAAGAGAGGAGCTTGTTGGAAAGAATTGTCAAAAGATTCAAAAAGATAGGATATCTCTACATTACACTTGATTTAGAGGGTTATCAAACAGGAAGTATGAATAAAGTCTTATATTTAAAGAAATAAAGTTCTTGACAAGGACAATTTAAATTGCTAATTAGTTTCATTTTATAAAATTTTTTGATATAATATTATATCTGATCCTTATTTAAGGGGTTAAAATGAAAAAGATAGTTTTTATTGAACCAAAAGCCCCTGGTTTTCATTACTTTAGCCGTGTTGTTATACCCAGAGTAGGAAATATCCTTTTGGGTACTCTACTGAAGAAGAAGGGCTATGAGGTAAGGGTATACGTTGAGGAACTAAAAAGTTTAGATTTTAAAGAGATTCTCAAAGCTGATTTAGTAGGGATTTCTACAATAACAACAACAGCTCCAAGGGCGCATAACATTGCAAAAAGGGTTAAAAAAGCAGGGATACCTGTAGTTATGGGTGGTACCCATGTTACCTTCCTTCCTGATGAGGCATTAAATTATGCTGATTATGTGGTGAGGGGCGAAGGTGAGGAGACCCTTGTTGAACTGGTAGACTATCTGGAAAAAGGGGGGGATTTAAGAAAGATAAAGGGACTTTCCTTTAAGGAAAATGGGATAAATATTCATAATCCTAACCGATCCTTTTTAGAGAACCAGGAATTAAATCCAATACCCGATTATTCTCTGATTGAGGGATGGAAAGCACCAAAGGAGTTTGGTAAAACCTCTCGCTTTCAGTGGAAGTCAAAAGGGGTTGTTTCCATAGAGACATCCCGCGGATGTCCATATTCATGCAAGTTTTGTACGGTAAATGTCTTTTTTGGTAAAAATTACCGCTATAAGTCTGTTGATAGGGTTATGGAAGAGCTTAGATATCAGAAGGGTTCCCATATATTCTTTTGCGACGATAATTTTGCCTTCAATAAAGAGCGTACGAAAGAACTCTTAAGGAGGATGATAAAAGAAAAGATTCCTCCTGAGTGGAGTGCTCAGGTGAGAGCTGATGCGGCTAAGGATGATGAATTACTTTTTCTTATGAAAAAGAGTAATTGTTTCTGTGTCTTTGTTGGATTTGAATCTATTAATCCTAAAACCTTAGAACTTTATGATAAAAGACAGACCTTAGAAGAAATTGAGTATTCCATAAAGAGATTTCATGATTTTGGCATTAATATCCATGGGATGTTTGTCTTGGGTTCAGACGAGGATGATATAGAGACAATCAGGGAGACAGCAAAATTTGCAAAAAAGAATAATATTGATTCTGTGCAGTTAGCTATTTTGACACCTGGCCCTGGTTCTGAGATCTATAAGGAGTATAAAGAGAACAACAGATTGTTGACCGAGGACTGGAGCTTATACGATTCTCTTTATGTAGTTTCAGAACCTAAAAATATGACTCCCTATGAGTTACAAAAAGAAGTCTTAAAGGCATCCAAGAATTTTTATTCCTGGTTAGAAATATTCAAAAGACTTTTTAGAGGAGATATCTTCTATTTTCTTATAAAGCTTTATGGAAAATATATTATTTCAAAATGGGATGCGATTAGCAAGGATTATATCTTTCAATTAAAAGAAGATTTATATAGTGAGGTTAAAAAGGTATTTAAAAGAGAAAAGAGGCGAACTTTGAGGAGAGTAGGGATTCTCTATGATTCAATGATGAAGAACGAATACAGGCTTTCTCTTGAGAAGTTTTTTAAAGAGCTTAATGTAAAGGTGATTAATGTAATGGAAACATTGCCAAAATCTTATTCCTTGAAAGAGAAGACTATCCCCTTTGAGTTTCTCTCATCAACCTTATCTCGATTAAGGAATAAGGTGGATTGCATTATCCTAACGAGTACAAGAGACGCTAAAAAATCTCATCTTACTCTTCATTCTTATTTTGGAGAAGCCTTTATAAAGATGATTAGGGAGAATATTATACAGTGTCCTCAGATTATACCGTTACCCATTGATTTCAATGCAGAACCCGTCTATCTTCATTATACGAAAATAGGATTAATTTTTACTGATAACTTAGAGGATATTAGAAGAGCATATCTAAAAGCCTTTATATAAAATCTCTGATATTTCTTGTTTAAGATTTAAATTTATGTATGAAAGGATATACGGTAATGTCAGAGATTAGCTGCAAAGATTTTTTTGAGTCCTTACCAGATAGGTTTAAACCTGAAAAGACTGAGAATCTCAATGCAACATTTCAATTTGAGATTTTAGGAAACCAGGGTGGAAATTGGTATGTAGCGGTTAAAGAGGGCCAATGCACTGTAGGGGAGGGTAAAGTGTCTTCGCCCGACTTGGTTGCTACTATAAGCGCTAAAGACTGGATTGAGATTGTTAGGGGAAAGCTAAGCCCCCAGGATGCCTTTTTTAGCGGTAAATTGGCAATAAGGGGTAATCAAAACCTGGCCTTAAAGTTTGCTTCCCTATTCTTTTAAAATGGATGCCTAATAGAGAAGCTCTCCTTATTCATAGAATCCAAATTTAAGATAAAAAAGTCAAAAATGTCTTTAAAGGCTGGTAAATTAGATATTTCATTGTTAGATAATCTCCTAAAGAACTTAACATTGAGAGATAGGAGAATAAAGATTGGTCCAAAGATAGGAGTGGACGCAGCAGCGATTGAGATGCAAGACAGCTATCTGGTGGTTGCCTCTGATCCAATTATATTTGTATCAGAGGATATCGGATATTATGCGGTTAACATTAACGCTAATGATATAGCCGCTTTGGGAGCGGTTCCCAAATGGTTTTTAGCAACATTGCTTTTTCCTGAGAAGGACTCATCAAAAAAATTCGTTCAGAATATATTCTCCCAGATAGAAGAAGCTTGTGAAGAGTTAAATGTATCATTAATTGGCGGGCATACAGAGATTGTATCTGGAATTAATCATCCTATCATATCTGGTCATATGATAGGAGAAGTTGACAAAGAGCTATTAGTTGCAACATCTGGCACAAAGCCTGGTGATAAAATCATTCTCACTAAAGGACTCTGTATAGAAGGCGTTTCAATCATTGCACGGGAAAAGTGGAAGGATCTGATAGATAAAGGGATTTCTGAAGATTTTTTGGAAAAGGCGAAAAATTTTATATATAATCCTGGAATATCTGTTGTAAAAGAGGCCCTGTTGGTGACTAAAAAGGATGGGATTACCTCTATGCATGATCCCACAGAAGGGGGTTTTGCAATGGGGTGCTATGAAATTTCAAAGGCTGCAGATGTGGGCATGGTAGTTTTTGAAGAGAATATTCCTATCATGGAGGAGGCCAGAATACTTTGCCAAGAGTATCATTTAGATCCTTTGGGTACTTTTGCCTCAGGCGCATTGCTATTAACGGTTGAAGAAAACAAGTTAGATAATGTTCTTTCTATTTTTAATAAAAATGGTATCATCGCTAATTTGATAGGAGAGATAAGAGATAAAAAAGAAGGGGTGGTATTGAGAGGGCGTAGAGGTAAAAGAAGGATGCCTTATTTTCACAGAGATGAGATAACTAAAATATTTTGAGGCATCAATCAATTTACACAGGATTTTATTTATGATATAAAAAAATAATTTTCAAAAAAGTGATCAAAGAGTAAAAAAAGAGGACGATAATTAAAATGAACGGATTAATAAGAAAGGCTAAGGTTAAAGAAGTAAAGACAATACAGAAACTCATCAATCAATATGCTTCAAAAGGGCTTCTTTTACCCAGATCGCTAAATGAAATTTATGAATCAATCAGAGATTTTTTTGTGTACGAAGAGAATGGTCAGATTATAGGTGTATGCGCTCTCCATATTAATTGGGAGGATTTGGCTGAAATCAGGTCTTTAGTTGTCAAGGAAGAGAGTGGCTCAAAAGGTATTGGGACCTCTCTCACCAAAGAATGTTTGAAAGAGGCGGAATCTTTAGATATCAAGAAAGTATTCGCATTAACATACAGAGCAGAATTTTTTAAGAAATTTGGTTTTAAAGAGATTGATAAAAGTGAGCTTCCTCAAAAGGTTTGGGGGGATTGCATAAAATGTGTTAAGTTTCCAGACTGCGATGAGATCGCTTTAATATATGAATTTAAAAAATAAAAGGCTTTAAATCTTCTTATAAAAATACTAAATATAATGTATGATGAGATAATTTAATCGCAGAAAATTATTGACAAGTTATTGATTGGCATGCTACTCTTTTTTGGATGATAAGGGGATGACATGATTCGTTAAATTTTGAAGGATAAAATATGCCAAAAAAAATCTACACAATTATGGTCATTCCTAACATAACCGGTAAGTTTCGTTCCTTTTCTATCCCCTCCTATCTCTTAAAAGGCATTTTCTTTACATCCTTAATCTTGATATGTATTGCAGTATTTCTTTTTAATCAATATATGGATATGACTGAAAATATATCTGAACTTAAGAAATTAAGAAAGGAGACACGTGAGCAAGCGATTGAAATTCAAAAGTTTTCCCAGGAAATCAAAAACCTAGGGATAAAAATGACTCGATTACAGACACTGGATAAGAAATTAAGAATTATTACCTCCCTAGAAAAGCCAAAAGATAAAACAGGACTAGTTGGTATAGGAGGACCTACGGGAAGCGAGTTTTCGGATTTGAACACCGTATCTGAAAATCAGCAAAAGGAGATGATTCACTTAATGCAAGAAGAGCTGAAGCAGCTTAAAACGGATGTTTCAAAGCAGGAGTTAAGCTTTCTCGAGCTCGAAGGATTCTTGCGAGATCAAAAATCTCTCCTCTCTTCTACCCCAGCTATTTGGCCTACCAGGGGATGGTTGACATCTACTTTTGGTTATAGAAAATCACCCTTTACAGGAAAAAGGGAGATGCATGAGGCCATAGATATTGCTACGAGATTGGGTACTCCTGTCTTTGCTACAGCGGATGGCGTAGTGATTAAGACGGGGATGGATCGCTACTTAGGTAATTATGTCGAGATCGATCATGGTTATGGATTTGTAACAAAATATGGACACAATTCAAGAGTTCTGGTTAGGGTTGGCCAGAAGGTAGAAAGGTGGCAGAAGATAGCAAACGTTGGGAATACAGGTCGGAGCACAGGTACTCATGTCCATTATGAAGTTAAGGTTAATGGGATTCCTGTAAATCCCCTGAGATATATAATCGACTAATAAAGATACTGTAGCTAATCAAAGGCGAAAAATAAGTAACCCTGGAGAAAAAGATATTTCCCAGGGTTTTTTTCTGTAAGCAGATAATGAAGATATTGCATCAGAATTGATTTTAGATTAAAATTACAAAAAGCGAAATAAAAAAGAGAGAAGTCTATTATGATAAACACTTTGTTAAAGAAGATAATAGGAAGTAAAAACGAAAGGGAATTAAGAAGAATAAGACCTTATATAGAAAGAATCAACCAGCCCGAACCAGAGCTAAAAGCCCTTAAAGACCACCAGCTGAGAAGCAAAACCAATGAGTTCAAAGAGAGGTTAAGTAGAGGAGAATCCATTGAGGATATATTGTATGAAGCTTATGCAGTGGTTAGAGAGACCTCAAGAAGGGTATTAAATATGCGTCATTTTGATGTCCAGTTGGTTGGGGGTGTGGTTCTCCACGAGGGAAAAATTGCTGAAATGGCAACAGGTGAAGGAAAAACCCTTGTAGCTACTCTTCCAGCATATTTAAATGCTTTATCTGGGAGTGGGGTTCATATTGTTACGGTGAATGACTATTTGGCGAAGAGGGATAGAGAATGGATGGGTCCAATCTATGAATTTCTTGGGCTTTCGGTGGGTGCCATTCAACATGCAATCGATGACAAAGATAGAAAAGATGCCTATCTTTCTGATGTCACCTATGGAACAAATAATGAGTTCGGATTTGATTATCTAAGAGACAACATGAAGTTTTCCTTTGAAGATTATGTTCAGAGAGAGCTTAACTATGCCATTGTTGATGAGGTAGATAGCATTCTTATAGATGAAGCAAGAACACCATTAATCATTTCAGGCCCTTCTGAAGAGTCGACAGATAAATATTATAAGATAGATACGATTATCCCCTCTTTAAGGAGAGAAAAGGATTATCAGATTGAAGAGAAGACAAAAACAGCTAATCTTACAGAAGAAGGTGTCTTTAAGGTTGAAAAGTTATTAAAGATAGATAATCTTTATGATCCTAAAAATATGGAGATCCTTCATCATGTAAATCAGGCACTAAAAGCAAGAACCCTCTTTAAAAAAGATGTGGATTATGTTGTTAAAAAAGGTGAGGTGATTATCGTTGATGAATTTACCGGTAGATTGATGCCTGGAAGACGCTATAGTGATGGTCTCCATCAGGCTCTGGAGGCAAAAGAGAAGGTTAAAATAGAGAGTGAAAATCAGACTCTTGCCTCTATCACTTTCCAAAATTACTTTAGAATGTACAATAAATTGGCTGGAATGACAGGTACAGCAGATACAGAGGCAGCAGAATTTAAGGCAATCTACAACCTGGATGTTGTCGTCGTTCCTACGAATCGGTCATTGATAAGGTATAACTATTCTGATGTGATTTATAGGACTGAAGGGGAAAAGTTCAATGCAGTGGTAGATGAAATTGGCGAGTTCTATAAAAAAGGACGACCCGTATTGGTTGGCACGATATCAATAGAAAAATCAGAAAAGCTTAGCAAATTATTGAAGATGAGGGGAGTTAAACATAATGTTCTCAATGCCAAACATCATGAAAAGGAAGCAGAGATTGTTGCTCAGGCTGGTAGATTGGGGGCGGTGACCATTGCAACGAATATGGCTGGAAGGGGAACCGATATCGTTCTTGGTGGGAATAAGGAGTCTTTAGCCAGTGACCTTTTAAGGAAAAAAGGAACAGAACCTCTTAAGGCGACTGATGATGAGAGAAAAGAAGCATTACACGAAGTAGAAAAGATCGTCGATAATGAGCATGAAAGGGTTGTAGAATTGGATGGCCTCTTTATTTTAGGCACAGAACGTCATGAGGCAAGACGAATAGACAATCAGTTAAGAGGAAGGGCAGGGAGGCAGGGAGATCCGGGTGCTTCACGTTTTTACCTCTCCTTAGAAGACGATCTTTTAAGAATATTCGGTTCAGATAGAATATCCGGGATTATGAGTAAATTGGGCATGGAGGAAGGACAGCCTATTGAGCATGGAATGATTACCAAGGCCATTGAAAACGCTCAAAGAAAGGTAGAGGGACATAATTTTGATATAAGAAAGCATCTCCTGGAATATGATGATGTCATGAATAAACAGAGAGAGGTGATATATAAACAAAGACGAGAGATATTAGAAGGAGAAGGGTTAAGAGAGGTCTTCTTTGATATGGTTGAGGATGTACTGGATGAAATCATAGAGATTTACGCACCAGAGGATTCTTATGCGGATGAATGGAATCTAAAAGGCCTGATTGATACGATTGATATAAAGTTTTCTTTAGATATTAATATTAATGAGTGGATGAAGAAAATTGAAGAAACAAATGGAAAAGTGGGGAGAGATGAATTAAGGGATGCATCCTTTGAGAAGATAAAAGATACTTACGATGCAAAAGAAAGAGAGATTGGCGAAGCAATGATGAGGCACCTAGAGAAAATGGTGATGCTTCAGGTTGTTGATAATTTGTGGAAGGATCACCTTCTGAACATGGATTATCTCAAGGAGGGAATAGGTCTGAGAGGTTACGGGCAGAAGAACCCTTTGAATGAATATAAAAGAGAAGGGTTTGAGATGTTTATGGGGATGATGGAAAGGATTAAAGAAGAGGTTGTTGATTACCTCTTTAAGATAAAGGTAGAAGGTGATCATCTGGAGATTTCTGATGAGAGATCAAAAAAACGAAGATTGTTAGAACACAGAGGTCAGGAAATTCAGCAAAGAGGTCCTGACGATAATGGAAGGGTTGCTACGGTTAAACGAGAGGGTAAAAAAATAGGAAGAAATGAACCGTGTCCCTGCGGAAGTGGCAAGAAATACAAGAAGTGTTGTGGGGTCTAATAAGATATGTTTGTTCCAAAGGGCCAAAAAAATTCTTTTAATAACCTTTATGAATATAGGGATATAAAAAATTGGTAAAGATTGCCGGCATACAATTTAGCTGTATAAAGAACAAAGAGAAGAATATTAAAAAGGCGATAGATCTATCCAGCATGGCTGCAGAAAAGGGCGCTAAAATTATTTGTTTCCAAGAATTATTCAATACCCATTGGTTCCCTAAGGATTCTGATACAAAAAACTTTGATCTGGCAGAAGAAATTACTGGTGAGACAATAAAGATTTTTTCAAAAAAAGCCGAAGAGTTGAGCATTGTCATCATCTGTCCTATTTTTGAAAAGGATATAAATGGAGTCTATTATAATTCAGCAGTCGTTATCAATAATAATGGAGAGATCTTAGGAAAGTATAGAAAGGCTCATATACCTCAGATACCCTTATGGGAAGAAAAATTTTATTTTAAACTTGGAGATCTTGGTTTTCCTGTGTTTAAGACAGATTATGCGACAATTGGAATACAGATATGTTGGGATAATTTTTTCCCAGAAGGCTCAAGAATTCTTGCATTAAAAGGGGCAGAGATTATTTTTTCACCAACAGCAGCTGCTTTTGCCTCTCATGAGAGATGGGAGAAGATGATCTGCGGAAATGCCATTGCTAATAATCTTTTTATTTTGAGAATAAATAGGGTGGGGAGTGAAGAAAAGCAAGATTTTTATGGGAAGAGTTTTTGTGTTGATCCTAACGGTGATCTCATAGCTGGCCCAACTGGTCTCAATGACAGTGTATTATTGGCTGATATTAATCTAAATATGATCAGAGATTTTAGGGATAAATGGGGTTTTTTCAGGGACAGAAGGGAGAAAATCTATAGTGAGATAGTAGGGGTAGATATTGAAGAGATTTATAAGCGGGAAATTACTGAAGCACAGGAGAACTTTTAAGGAGAACCTTGCCAATGAGAAATTTCAAGAAATATTCTTCAGCGGTCAGGGAAAATGTTTCAAGGTGGACAAAAAAATTAAAGGATGTAGATATTTTAGTAGGGATTCCCTGCTATAACAATGAAGATACCATTGCACACGTGGTAGAGATGGTGATAGAGGGTTTGAAGAAGTATTACTCTGATAAGAAATACGCTTTATTTATTTCAGATGGGGGTTCTCTAGATGATACGAGAGAAAAGGCAAGCAGAGCATCTATTCCCCTTGGTTCAAAAAGGAAAATAGCCATCTACAGAGGAATGCCAGGGAAGGGGACCTCCTTTAGGGCTTTATTTGAACTGGCTGGGCTTTTAACTGCAGAGGCATGTGTTGTTGTAGATTCAGACCTAAGGAGTATAACCCCAGAATGGATAAAACTATTGGCTGATCCAATACTAGAGAAAAAGGCTGAATTTGTAACTCCTTATTATTCTAGACACAAATATGATGGAACAATAACAAACCATATTATTTATCCAATGATTCGTTCCCTCTATGGTGTTCAGGTTCGTCAGCCCATAGGGGGTGATTTTGGCTTTTCTGGAGGACTCGCGTCTCTCTATGCGAAAGAGGATGTCTGGAATACTGATGTTGCTAGATTCGGGATAGATGTATGGATGACGACTACTGCGATCAATGAAGGATGTAAGATTGTTCAGGCAAATCTTGGAATAAAGGTTCATGATAGCAAAGATCCGAGTATAGACCTTGGTCCGATGTTCAGCGAAGTTATCAGTACGCTTTTTTATCTTATGGGTAAATATGAAAATCAGTGGTTAAACATCTCTGGTAGTAAGCCAATAGAGATTATTGGTGAGCTAAAAGATGGGCATAAGATCCAGCCGGTTTCTGTAACCCTTAGCCGTCTCAGGGAAGAGTTAATAGATGGCTTCAGTTATTTTAATCCGTTATATAGACAGATTATTGAGCCGGATAATTATAATCAATTAAAGGAAAATATTGACTTGATTAAACAGGGTAAAGATATAATCTTTCCCCCAGAGTTATGGGCAAAGATCCTTTATGATTTTGCTTTTACCTTTCAAACATGGAACAGGAATAGAAGAAAGCTTGTTAATATTGTAACTCCCTTGTATTTTGGAAGAACTGCTGCTTACTGCCAAGAGGTAGCAGATATGGATGATTCGGGGTCAGAGGAAGTCATTGAAAAACAGGCTCAGATTTTTGAAAACTTTAAGCCTTATCTAAAAGAGAAGATTGAGGCTTGGAAATAGGTCTAATTTTTCTTTATTTATTGTTAACGGCAAAGACCACCTTCCAGAGATCTAACTTTTTCATCTTATAATCATGGTATATCTTTAGACCAGCGCTTTCAACAAGGTCTTCCAAAACGAGGTTTGTCCGCCAGCCGAGCTTGGCACAGAGAGGAGAACAGAATTCCTCAAGTTTTGCGAAGAATTTGTTCGGGCTTTGGAAATGATTAACAATAACCAGTTTTCCATCCTTTTTATTTACCCTTTTCATCTCTGAAATTACCCTTACAGGATCAGGAACAACGCTGATCACAAAAGTAGCAATCACATGATTAAAGGTATTATCTTCAAACTCTAGATTTGAGGCATCCATCTCCATTAATTTAACATGATTTAGATTATATTTTTCAACCTTCTTCTTAGCTTGCTCAAGCATTTCTGGAGAGAGGTCTATGCCTGTAACCTCACAATGCCTTGGGTATAAGGGAAGGGATAAACCTGTACCTACCCCAAGGTCTAATACCTTATCGCCTTCTTTAATATCCATTGAATTGATAACATGTTTTTGCCTTGGATAGAAAAACCGCTTAAAAATGAGGTCGTAGAAATTTGAATAATGAGAATAAATCTTTTTTATATCTTCAATCTGTAGCATTTATATTAATCTCCATTGTGTTCTTGCTAAAATAACGATTTTTTTGATAGGAAAGACTTGCAATATACCTTTAAAATATTTTATAGGCCCTTTTATCCCCCCTTTCTATAAAGAGTTAAATATAGATATTTGTGTTTTTTTAACATAACATCCTATTGAATGCAAGTTATAATTTGAAAAAAATTAGATAGTTGTCACTGATTAGTTCTTGTTTTTCCTATTTGCCATACTTATAATAAAAAAATTGAGGTATTGATAATGAAGGTAAATGAGATCTATTTTAGTATCCAAGGGGAGTCTTCCTGGTCAGGATTGCCTTGTATATTTATTAGGCTTACTGGATGTAATTTGAGATGTAGTTATTGCGATAGCAGCTTTGCCTATGAGGAGGGAAAGGAATATTCAGTAGAAGAGATTTTAAAAAAGATAAGTCGTTTTGATTGTAAGTTAGTAGAGATTACTGGTGGAGAGCCGCTTCTACAAAAGGATCTCTATTCCTTAACAAAAAAGCTTTGTGACGATGGTTATCAAGTTCTTGTTGAGACAAACGGGAGTATCGATATTGGAGGATTAGATGGGAGGGTAGTAAGGGTTATGGATATAAAGCCTCCTGATAGTGGTTCTGAAATGAGCACAAACTGGGAGAACATAAAAAAATTAAAGAAAAGAGATGAGGTTAAGTTTGTTATAAGCAGTAAAAAAGATTACCTCTGGGCAAAAGATATTATAGAAAAATACTCCCTGATTGATAAGGTAGGGGTTCTTATTTCTGTAGCCTTTGGGAGATTGGAGCCAAAAGATGCAGTAAAGTGGATTCTCAAAGATGGGCTTAGGGTTCGTTTTCAGCTCCAAATGCATAAATATATTTGGGACCCAAATACGAGGGGAGTGTAGTATGAATAAAAAACTGGCTGTGGTGTTGGTTAGTGGAGGGCTTGATAGTTGTGTTACAGCAGCAATTGCCAATGAAACATTTGACATGGCCTTTCTCCACATCAAATATGGACAGAGAACAGAAGAAAAAGAATTAAAGGCCTTTCAGGCTATCGCTGATTATTATCGTGTGGGTAAGAGACTTATATGTACCATTGACCACCTAAAAGAGATAGGCGGTTCAAGCCTAACAGATCATACTATAGAAATGCCAAAGGCAGACCTATCAAGAACAACGATTCCCCTCTCGTATGTTCCGTTTCGAAATGCCCATCTCCTCTCCATTGCTGTGTCATGGGGTGAGATTATGGGGGTCAGCAAGATATTTATCGGTGCTGTATATGAAGATAGCTCAGGATACCCTGATTGCAGAAGGGAGTATTATGATGTATTTAACAGATTAATAGAGGTTGGGACCCGTCCAGAAACCCATATTGAAATCATAACCCCTATCATAGGTTTAAAAAAGAGGGATATCATAAAAAAAGGAATCGAGCTCAAAGCTCCGCTGGAACTAACTTGGTCATGTTATACGAACAGTCATAAGGCATGCGGGATATGCGATAGCTGTGTATTGAGGCTAAGAGGGTTTCAAGAGGCGGGAATAAAAGACCCCATCGAATATGAGAGAGAAATGTAAATTTTAATTAGATTAGATGATGAGAAACGATAAAGGTTTTTCTTTATCGTTTCTCATCATAATTTACCATTATGGAGGAGTAAACGTTCCGGTAATCGCTCCACTCTGGTCAAGGGTGAGGCCATTTTTACTCAGCTGAAAGGCACCCGTTGCAGCGTTAAAGGCAGAAGCAACCGCAACGCCAAAGTTTGCTGCAGTAAATGTTAAATTTGGATCCATATTCGCCGCAGCATAGGCTGATGCCGCTGATCTTAGGTCAGACATGGTTGCCGCCTCCTGTGCAGCCTGCCTTCTGCTTAAAAGGTTAGGCAGAGCAATCGCTGCCAGGATACCTATGATGGCAATAACAATGAGGAGCTCGATTAAGGTAAAGCCCTTTTCTCCCCTCAGAGCCTTACCCGCATTCTTCATATTCCTTCTCATCTTTATCAGCATATCCTTTCACCTCCTTCCATCATGAATTTTATTGATTGCCTGTTATCTTTTAACATAGCAATATATATACATACCATCCCTCTGTTTATGGAGGAGTAAACGTTCCGGTAATCGCTCCATTCTGGTCAATGGTGAGACCATTTTTAGAAAGCTGAAAGGCACCCGTTGTTGCATCATAGGCAGAAGCAACCGCAACCCCATAGGTAGCCGCACTAAAATTTGCCAAATCATTATCAATGGCCTTAGAAGTATAGTCGGTTGTTGCAGCCCTCAGGTCAGCCCTGGTTGCTGCCTCCTGCGCAGCCTGCCTCCTGCCTAGAAGATTAGGGAGAGCAATCGCTGCTAGGATACCAATAATAGCGATAACAATGAGGAGCTCGATTAAGGTAAAGCCTTTCTCTCCCCTTAGAGCCTTACCCGCATTCTTGATATCCCTTCTCATCTTTATCATCATATCTTTTCTTTTAATTTAGGAAGTTAATTAGCAGCTGTTATTTTTAGAGCAATATATATACCATTCTTTACTCAAAGTGAGATAAAAGTTATAACTATCTGAATATAGGTGAGAAAAAGCTTCAATCGTCATTTGAAATAAGAGAGATATCATTTGTGTTTAAATGAGAAAATGACATTTTTTTGTCGAAAAAAACAAAATTCAAAATATTTTTTCAGATAATTCGACCTATCATACTGAAATAAAGAGAAATACAGGTTTAAAATCTTTTGGTAAAAGAGGACAAAATTTGTCACATTATTTCTTCGTAAAAATACATGGATAAAAGAAAAAACGAAAAAAGGTGTGGAAAAATATTTTGACTCTCATTCTTCAAAGTGTTATATTTTTAAATTCAAATAAAATAATGTGAAATAAAATGTGTTAATTCAAAGAAATATAATGCTTGATATCAAATTTATAAAAGAAAATATTGGATTGATTGAGGAAAAAAATAAAGAAAGGGGTTTGGACTGCGCGAATCTAAGGGATATCATCAAAAAGGATGAGATGAGGAGAAGCTATATCAAGGAGAGGGATGAACTGAATCATAAGAAGAGAATCACTTCTGAGAAAATTGGGAGATTAAGAAAAGACAAAGATACGGACAAAAAAGAGCTTGATAATTTGATGGAGACATCAAAAAATACCTCAGAGCGACTAAAAGAACTGGAAGATATCATAAGAAGGTATGATGAAGATATCAAAAAAGGCCTTCTTCTTATTCCAAATACGCCCCATGAAAGTGTACCTGTAGGAGCAGGTTCTGAAGATAATGTTGAGATGAAGAGATGGGGGAATCCTCCTTCTTTTAATTTCGAGCCAAAGTCTCATGTAGATATTGGAGAAAACCTTGAGATATTAGACTTTAAGAGTGGTTCAAAAATAGCGGGAACAAGATTTGTCGTTTATAAGGACCTTGGGGCCAAACTGGAAAGGGTACTCATTAACTTTATGTTAGATATTCATACCAAAGAACGTGGATATCGAGAGGTTTTTCCTCCTATTTTGGTAAATGAAGACAGCATGATTGGTACAGGTCAGCTTCCCAAGTTTGGTCACGAGCTTTTTAAGGTCGATACTAATGGGTTTTACCTTATACCGACTGCTGAGGTACCCCTTACAAACATTCATAAGGATGAAATTCTGTATTTAGAGGATCTTCCGATATATTACACAGCCTACACCCCCTGCTTTAGGCGAGAAGCAGGCTCTTATGGAAAGGATACCAGAGGGCTTATAAGACAGCATCAATTTAATAAAGTTGAGCTTGTAAAGTTTGTTGAACCAAAGACCTCTTATGATGAGTTAGAATCCCTTTTAGAAGATGCTGAAGAGATTTTAAAGAGATTAAATCTTCACTATAGGGTAGTGGTGCTCTGCGCTGGAGACATGGGCTTTGCTTCTTCAAAAACCTATGATGTGGAGGTATGGGTACCCAGTGAAAAGACCTATAGAGAAATCTCCTCGTGCTCCAATTTTGAGGATTTTCAGGCAAGAAGGGCAAGGATAAGATACAAAGAGTCTTCTAAAGCAAAACCAAATTTCCTTCATACCCTGAACGGTTCGGGTCTAGCTGTCGGTCGAACGTTGGTTGCTATTTTAGAGAATTATCAGCAAGAAGATGGTTCTGTTATCATTCCTGAGGCATTAAGGGACTATATGGATGGGATTGAGAAAATAGAAAAATCAGCATAGTATTATGGGGAGGGATGGCCGAGTGGTTTAAGGCGGCGGTCTTGAAAACCGTTGTCTCGTGATGAGCGGGACCGTGGGTTCGAATCCTACTCCCTCCGCCATGAATAAAAAAATGAGATTGTTTTATTTTTCTGTTTTTTGATAGATGATAAAACGGAGAGGTGGCCGAGCTGGCTGAAGGCACTCGCCTGCTAAGCGAGTAAAGGTTGAAAAATCTTTCGAGGGTTCGAATCCCTCCCTCTCCGCCAATATTTTATTGAGCTATAAAGAGTCATTTATTTTTTTTATAACAAGGAGCTTTACATTGTTAAGACAGGTATTAAAGTCAAAGATTCACAAGGCCACTGTAACCGATGCTGATCTTAATTATATTGGGAGCATAACAATCGATAGAGACCTCATGGATATCGTCGATTTTTGGAAGGGAGAAAAGGTATTGGTGGTGGACAACACAAATGGTGCTCGGCTTGAGACTTATGTGATTGCTGGCGAAAGGGGTTCAGGAACAATTTGTATGAATGGTGCGGCCTCTCACCTTATTAAAAAAGGAGATGAAGTTATCATCATATCTTTTGCCATAACAGATAAGCCGATAAAGGTAAAGAATATCCTGGTTGATAAGAACAATAAATTTGTTCGTTTTCTTTAAAATGGGGCATAAAATAATCATGCCCTTCGCGCCCATAGCTCAGGTGGATAGAGTGACGGATTGCGGATCCGTAGGTCAGAGGTTCGAATCCTCTTGGGCGCGCCAAGATAAAAAAACAGAAGTGAGAGACAAGGGATGAAGGATCGATTGTCTATTTTTTTGTTTCTTTCTTCTGATCTTAGAAATCTGAAAAAAGGAGAGATGGCCGAGCGGTTTAAGGCGGTTGATTCGAAATCAATTGTTCCATTTTTTGGGACCGGGGGTTCGAATCCCTCTCTCTCCGCCATGAAAAAGAATTTTTAAAAGCATCTGCTTTAAAGATTTATGGAAAAGGAGAGGTGCAAGAGTGGTTTAATTGGCACGCCTGGAGAGCGTGTGGGCGGCTAAAACTGCCCCGTGGGTTCGAATCCCACCCTCTCCGCCAAATTTTGTTACTTGCTCTTAACCTTTTATTAATAGGAAACATTCAGTAGAAAACAGAAGATTAAAGGTCGTGCTAGGCGGGGAGGTAGCGGTGCCCTGTAACCCGCGATCCGCTCCAGCGGGGCTGAATTCCTATTAGCGGCTCAATTCTTTATAAAAATATCTGTTTGTAAGTGGTGTTGATTATCGGGTCTTGTGCAATAAGAGGTTGTGAACCCCGTCAGGTCCGGAAGGAAGCAGCGGTAAGCAATTTTCTTGTGTGCCGCAAGGAAACCTGATAGGAGCTAACTACAGAGAGATTTTTTATAAAAAGGTGTCAATAATAGGTGCACGACCAAAAGGATAGGAAAAAGAGGGAGTCTTATGTCATATGTGGTCATAGCCAGGAAATGGCGTCCCAAGACCTTTGATGAGATTGTAGGACAGCTCCACGTCAGTCAGACACTCAAGAATGCGATAGCCAACAAAAGGATTGCCCATGCTTATCTCTTTGCGGGGACGAGGGGCATAGGAAAAACCACAACAGCCAGAATTATGGCAAAGGCCTTAAATTGTGTAGATGGTCCAACCCCAGAACCTTGTAATCAATGTATTGAGTGCAGTGAGATTTCATCAGGAAGAGCCTTTGATGTTATTGAGATCGATGGGGCATCAAACAGGGGGATAGATGAGGTAAGGGAACTTCGAGAAAAGGCTGTATATGCCCCTTCAAGGGGAAGATATAAGATTTATATTATTGATGAAGTTCATATGTTGACCATGCCGGCTTTTAATGCCCTCTTAAAGATTCTTGAAGAACCCCCAAAGCATATCATATTTATGTTTGCGACTACAGAGATAAATAAGGTTCCGATTACTATTTTATCAAGATGTCAGTGTTTTGACCTCAAAAGAATTTCTATACAGGATATTGTCAATCATCTTTCTATGATATCTGAAAAAGAAGGCATAAAGATTGATAAGGAAGATCTTTTTTTAATTGCAAAGAGCGCTGAGGGAAGTATGAGAGATGCTCAGAGCCTTTTAGACCAAATCGTATCCTTTGGAGGTAAAGAGATAAAGAGGGAGAGTGTTATCACGATTTTGGGTATTGTTGATCAGGAGATTTTTAAAGGGCTGATGGAAGGTATAAGCAAAAAAGACGCTGATAGCCTTTTAAAAATCATACAAGACCTTACTCTTTACGGTCATGATATAGGTCTATTCTGTAGGAATTTATTGGAGTTTATTCTAGGCTTGATGATAACGAAGGCTTCAAAGGATTCCTATTCTTTGATTGAGCTTCCCAAAATAAGAGTTGATGAAATGAAAGATTTAGCATCGAAGTTTTCCACTGCGGAGCTCCATCAGATATTTGATATCTTAAGCACAACAGAGGTGGAAATGAGGCAATCAACCGATCCTCTCCTCCCGTTTGAAATGGCCCTGTTAAAGTTGACAAAAATCAGGTCCTTGAAATCTGTAGAGGATATGATTGAGAGATTGAGTGGTATTGAGAAATCCTTTACAGAGAAAGATCTTTTAGAAAAAAGTCAGTCTACAAAAATATTTCAAGAAAAGACTGAAGAGGAAAAAATATCTTTGCCCGAAAAAATCTATCCTCAGGAAGAGAAGGCTGAAAGTGTGGAAGAATTAGAGGATATGTGGTTAAAGGTAATCAAACATTCAGAGAAGAAGAAAGAGTGGCTTCCCTCTGTATTGGAGCATCTCAGCCCCCTCTCTCTAAAGGGGGACATTTTAGAACTCGGTTTTTTGAAGAAGAACAACTTTTGTATAGAATCAATAAAAGAGAATATGGCGCTGATTAATGAGGCGACTCGTGAGGCCTTGGGGAAAAAGATAAAATTAAAGGTCAATGAGACCGTCATCGAAGGAAAAAGTGAGATTAAAAAGGAAGAGGAGGCTTCAAAAAAGGATATTTCTGAAAAAGAGATATTAAAAGAGGCGCAAGATATTTTTGATGCAAAAGTAGTGGAAGAAAAGAAAATAACAAAAAAATAATCTTTGTTTCAGGAGGTAATGAATGATAAAAGACTTAGGAGATTTAATGAAACAGGCCCATAAAATGAAAGAGAGGATGGCGGAGTTGCAAGAAGAACTATCCAACCGAACCATAGAGGCTACTGCCGGAGGAGGGATGGTTAAGGTTGTGGCTAATGGAAAACAGGAGATTATATCTATAAAGATAGAGCCAGAGGTGGTAAAATCTGGTGATGTCGAGATGCTGGAAGACTTGATCATAGCCGGTGTGAATGAGGCCATTAGAAGGGTTCAGGAAATGGCCAAGGAAGAAATGTCTAAATTAACAGGGGGTATCAATATTCCCGGTCTCTTTTAATAAATGCCCTAGAGAGGTGCGAAGTTGTATTGTCCAAAGAGCTTATCAGAATTAATAAAAGAATTGACAAGATTGCCCGGTATAGGAGAGAAGACTGCACAAAGGTTGGCTTTTCATATTCTAAAGACATCCAAAGATAGGGCAAAGAAATTGGCTCAGTCCATCGTAGATGTAAAAGAGAGAATAACGTACTGCTCCGTATGCTGTAATATAGCAGAAGAGGACCCTTGTGGGATATGCACAGATCCTCGAAGAGAGAAAGATATCATCTGTGTTGTGGAAGAACCAAAAGATGTTTTTTCTATTGAAAAGACAAATGGATTTAGGGGAAACTATCATGTCTTATTAGGAGCGCTGTCCCCATTAGATGGTATTGGCCCAGATGATTTAAGAATAAAAGAGCTTTTGGAGAGGTTGAAGAGTAATAAGACCAAGGAGGTTATTATTGCTACAAATCTTAGCATGGAAGGGGAGGCAACGGCAACGTACCTTGCAAGGCTGGTTAAAAAATTAGGGATAAGGGTAACACGTATTGCCTACGGATTGCCGGTGGGTGGTGACCTGGAATATGCAGACGAGGTTACCTTAAGCAAGTCGATTGAGGGAAGAAGGGATATGTGATTCGATTGTAAACCAACCAAACACTCATTATATTTAAGGAGTAGGAGATATGGAAGAATACACTGAGGTGAGATGGCATGGAAGGGCTCAGCAGGGAATTGTTACTGCTGCCAAGGTATTTGCAGAGGCTGCACTGGCTGGGGGGAACAATATCCAGGCATTTCCTGACTATGGTCCTGAGAGGATGGGGGCTCCGGTAGCATCCTATAATAGAATCAGTAAAAAGCCCCTGACGGTTCACTGTGCTGTAGTAAATCCAAGAGTTATCGTCGTAGTAGATGCTACATTGATTGGCTCAGTGGACATCTTAGAGGGTGTTCCAGATAATGGAGTAGTCATTATCAATACTCATAAATCATTTGCTGATATAAAAAAGAAAATCGATACAGGGAAAAGAGAACTTTATATCGTCGATGCCACAAAGATAGCACTGGAAACGATTGGTAAACCCTTTCCAAATACCCCGATGATGGGTGCCTTAGCAAAGGCTACCAATCTCGTAAAGCTCGAAGACCTTTTAGAAGAGACAAAAAAGGTTATGGGAAGAAAATTGGCAAAAGAAATTCTGGAGGGGAATTTAAAGGCAATTGAAAGAGGGTATAAGGAGGTAAAAAAACAATGAAAGAGAAAGATTGGAGAGAAATACCGATAGGGGGTTTGATTATCAATCCTCCCAATACAACAGACTATAATACGGGATCATGGAGGACAGTTCGACCAGTGCTCAATAAGGAGAAATGCATCAATTGTTTGCAGTGCTGGCTCTATTGTCCTGATGATGCCATTATTGTTAAAGACGAGGAGATGAAGGGACATAACCTTGTCCACTGCAAGGGATGTGGACTTTGTGCCGAAATATGTCCTGTAGATGCCATAGAGATGGTTTTAGAATCCAAGTTCAACGAGGAATAAAAAGACTAAATAATCAAAAAGGAGAAAGAGATGGGTAAAATTGTAGCGATAACAGGGAATTCAGCAGCAGCAGAGGCTATGAGGCAGATCAATCCAGATGTCTGCGCTGCTTACCCCATAACTCCCTCCACACAGGTTATGGAAGAGTTTTCTCAGTACGTAGCCGATGGGATTGTGAATACGGAACTCGTTACTGTGGAGAGCGAGCATAGTGCCATGAGTGCCTGTATTGGCGCAGCAGCAGCAGGGGGGAGGGTAATGACCGCCACATCAGCCAATGGCATGGCACTGATGTGGGAGATGCTCTATATTGCCTCAGGTTTAAGAACACCCTTGGTTTTGACTCTGGTTAACAGGGCCCTGAGCGCACCGATTAATATTCACGGTGACCATAGCGATGGTATGGGTGCAAGGGATTCTGGCTGGATTCAGCTCTACTCAGAAAACTCCCAGGAGACATATGATAATCTCTTGCAGGCTTTTCCTATAGGTGAACATGAAGATGTCCGCCTTCCTGTCATGGTCTGCTTGGATGGCTTTATCATCAGCCACTCTATTGAGAATATGGAGATGCTTGAGAATGAGGAAGTTCAGAAGTTTATTGGGAAGTATAAACCACACTATCCGCTTCTTGATGTGGACCATCCTGTAACCTATGGCGCATTAAATCTTACCGATTACTACATGGAGTTTAAAAGACAGCAGGTGGAAGCCATGAAGCATGCCAAGGGCGTTATTCTTGATGTGAGCAAAAGATTTAAGGAGCTAAGTGGCAGGGATTACCCGCTTTTTAGGGAATACATGATGGAGGATGCAGAGGTTGCCATCGTTGTCCTCGGTTCTGCGTGTGGAACAGCCCAGGCATCCGTTGATAGACTGAGAGCAAAAGGAATTAAAGCCGGGCTGATTAAACTCAGGGTATTCAGGCCTTTTCCTTTCTATGAGATTATTGATGCCCTCTCACACGTTAAGGCAGTTGCTGTTCTTGATAGGGCAGATTCCTTTGGTGCGATGGGAGGACCGGTATTCCAGGAAGTGAGATCTGCTCTTTTAGAATTGAAGGAGTCACCAAAGGTGATAAACTTTATTTATGGTCTTGGAGGAAGAAATCTTGCTGTGGAGGAGATAAACTGGGCATACAATGAGCTCTTAAAGATTGTAAAGACAGGGAAGGTTGAGAGACTGACAGATTATCTTGGGGTAAGAGATTATAAGGAGGCAAAGAAATGGCTAGCTTAAAGGAGTTATCAAAAAAACAATCCGTTCTCAAAGGAGGTCACAGACTCTGTTCTGGCTGTGGAATCCCCCTTATTGTAAAACAGGTTCTTTTAGGCACAGATGACCCTGTTATCATATGTACAGCCACAGGCTGCCTTGAGGTCGCCACAACTATCTATCCCTATTCAGCATGGAGGATGCCCTGGATTCACAGCGCCTTTGAAAATGCTGCAGCAACCATAAGCGGTGTTGAGTCCATGTATCAATCCTTAAAGAGGCAGGGAAAGATTCCAAAGGATAAGAGGATAAGATTCGTTGCCTTTGGCGGCGATGGAGGAACCTATGATATTGGTCTTCAATCGCTGTCAGGTGCTTTGGAGCGAAGGCACGACTTTCTCTATGTCTGTTATGATAACGGTGCCTACATGAACACAGGTGTTCAGCGCTCCAGCTCTACTCCTTATGGTGCGGCTTCATCAACAACCCCTGTAGGTAAAGTTCGGTTGGGAAAACAGCATTTTCATAAAGACTTGACAGCGATTATTGTTGCCCACAATATTCCCTATGCTGCTCAGGCCTCTCCAGCTTTTTGGATGGATATGACAAAAAAGACCAAAAGGGCGCTGGATACGGAGGGCCCTACCTTTATCAATACCATGTCAAACTGTAACCTCGGGTGGAAGAACAGGCCTAACGAGACAGTAAAGTTACTCAAGATAGCTGTAGATACCTGTTACTGGCCTTTATATGAGGTAATTGATGGTGAGTGGAAATTAACCTATAAGCCAAAGAAAAAGATTCCTATAATTGATTGGCTTAAGCTGCAGGGACGATTCAAGCACCTCTTAAAACCGGAAAACAAGGGAGTTGTTGACAAGATTCAAGAACATGTTGATAGAGACTGGGAAAAGCTTCTAAAGAGATGCGGTGAGACCGCATAAGTCTTGACAATTTTCCTAAAAGGTGTTAATTCTTGAATTGTTGAGTTCAAGTGAGCAAAGGGTTCCCCAGTAGCTCAGTTGGCAGAGCAGGTGGCTGTTAACCACCGTGTCGCTGGTTCGAGTCCGGCCTGGGGAGCCAGAAAATAAAAGGTCCCCCTTTTCGGGGGATTTTTATTTTCTGAGCTCTGTTGACGGCAAGAATCCGTGTGAGGAGACCTTGTGAATCATTGGTGGGTTTACATAATCGAGAAGAAGAACAAGTTCTATGTTGGAATCACTACGGACATCAGCAATCGCCTTCGTCAGCATGGCCATCCCCCACTTCTCTATAAGGAATGCCTTATTTCACGAGACCAAGCAGTTGCACGTGAGAAAAAAATTAAAGGCTGGTCGCATAAAAAGAAATTGGAGCTAATTACAAAAGCCTCCTCACAACAAAGGTGAGTTCACCCTGAGCGAAGCCGAAGGGAGTCCGGCCTGGGGAGCCAGAAATTCTAACTTATTTATATTGAATAAGTAATCCAGATGATTGCCTGTTCTATATGAATAGGCTTTTTCTTTATCTGACAAAGTATTAAAGGCTTAGGGCATTACTTTTTTAAATGAATTTTTATTCAAATCCTCTCTCTTTTCAGTTTATTTATAAAGCTCTTTTATTTCTTGATTATAACCTCTCTTCCTCTCTAAATGCGCCATTATTTAATAGGCTTTATTTAACAGCATTTGGAGCCATTATTGGCTAGGACTCGTAGTAGTCGTAATTGGAAGAATTGGCTGTTAACCAAAATCTGGCGAGAATTGGGCAGGTGAGCAGATAATTTATCTCTGGTTAACGAAGAGATCAATCATGAATCAATCAAGAAATGGGATTCTCTAAAATTTCTACAAAATAAAAAATGCAATTTCAATGAATTAATGTTATTTTTAAAAGAAAAGGTTTTTTAAGGGGATTGCCAATAACTAAGATAAGGGGATAGATTCGTATGATTCTGGATGCCTTTTTGGGGTTATTTTCAAATGATATTGCCGTTGATCTTGGAACATCTAATACACTTGTTTATCTGAAGGTAAAAGGCATTGTGCTAAGCGAACCTTCAGTTGTAGTTATCAAAAAGGATAACAACCAAGTTCTGGCAGTTGGAACCGAGGCAAAAGCGATGCTTGGGAGAACCCCTGGGAATATTATTCCCATACGGCCAATGAAGGACGGTGTTATGGCAAATTATGAGGTCACAGAAGCAATGCTCCGCTATTTTATAAGAAAGGTTCATCATAGAAGGATATTTGTCCGTCCAAGAATCATTATATGTGTTCCTAGGGGGGTTACCCAGGTTGAAAAAAGGGCTGTAAAGAATTCTGCAGAATCTGCTGGAGCCAGGGAGGTATATCTTATTGAAGAACCTATGGCTGCTGCAATAGGTGTTGGGATTGATGTTAAGAAACCATATGGGAATATGATATTAGATATAGGAGGTGGCACTACAGAAGTAGCTGTAATCTCCCTTTCAGGTATAGTCCTTAGCAAGTCTGTAAGGGTAGGGGGCGATTTTATGGATGAGAGTATTGTAAATTATTTACGAAAAAAATATAGCCTCCTTATAGGAGAAAGGACAGCAGAAGAGATAAAAATTAAGATCGGTTCTGCCTATCCCCTTGAGGAAAGCTTAAGCATGGAGGCTAAAGGGAGGCATCTGGTTGATGGTATTCCAAAGACTTTTCAAATAACAGATGAAGAGATAAGAAATGCCCTTTCTGAATCTATCTTTACTATCGTAAGGGCTGTGAAGGATGCTCTGGAAAAAACACCACCTGAACTCGCCTCTGATATTGTGGATAGGGGTATCCTTTTGGTGGGAGGAGGGGCCCTGCTGAGGGGTTTAGATATTTTCCTCAGGGAAGAAACAGGCCTTCCTGTTACTGTAGCTGAAAATCCTCTCTCTGCCGTTGTTCAAGGAGCGGGGAAGTGTCTTGATGAGCTAGATTTTTTAAAAAAGATTTCAATATAAATATTTATAAAAGATGTGTCCTTTTCTTGCTTGTCCAAGAAAAGGACGAAAAGAAGGACGCCCCCTCGATTTTCTTAACGGTATTTGACTTTGTTCGCTCGGAGAAGCAACAAACTCGAGCTTTGCTCTCAGACAGTTGCTTCTCTTTTCCTCGCTCACTTGTCAAATCCCTAAAAATCGAAAGGGGGAATTAAAAAATCCATACTTTCCTCATTCGCTGGAAAAATTCCTAAAAAGCAAAAGGGGAGATTAGAAAACTTCTTGATTTCCTCTATAACCTATTTTTACTTAAGAATTCCTCTGGCGTATTAAAAGCAGTAAGGAAAAGAGGAGTGCCAGCAAAGGAAAGAGGAGAAACCGGGCCAATAGTCATAAAAGAATATTGTCGGGAAGCTATATCAAAAGCGCTGTGAGGATCACGAAATGATTGATAAAGTTTAAGAGCATTAGGGTCTCCTCCAATGATTTCTTTTAGGGACATAAACTCAGTCCCTAAAGCCAAACCGAATCCAAAGAAGAAGATTCTCAGTTGACCAATAATCTCTCTATGCAAACTTGACAAGGTTTGGCTAATGAACATCCATCCAAGCCCATATTTTCGTGTTGTGCGAACAGCATCCATAAGGGAATTTCTAACGCTTTCTTGGGCTTCGTTTTCTATCTTTTCTCTCGGAGCTAGCCTATGTGCTTCGTCTAAGATAACAAGTGTATTTAAGAATTGATTTTTCCTATACGCACCCTCTGCTAAATAAGTTAATCCATCAAGTAAACGTTTTATGATTAGAGCTTGAATTGTATCGTTCCAAAATAAACCCGTTGCCATTTCGCGGGAGAGATCTATGATCACCACAGGGCGTTTTGATGTTTGA
>DATKYB010000049.1 GCA_035528715.1 Nitrospinota bacterium
CTATTATGTGGAGAAGAAGGGCCAGACAATCGAAAATCTCATTCTCGGAAACTCTGAACTATTGGCAAAAATGGGAAGCCTCACCGCACCCCTATCAAACGAGATTCTGAAGCTCTATCCTCTTCGAAGGATTATGGAGAAGACCGTTGGGATTGACAGCAGAAGGAGATTCTCCAAGTTTTCAAGGGACAGCTTTTCAAAGACCGTAAAGAAACAGCGCTCAAAGGGGAGAAAAAAGGTGGTCTATTTCACAGGCTGCTTCGCCAGGTTTAATGAGCCCGAAGGGATAGGGAATGCAGTGCTGAAGGTGATGGAAAAGAATGACTATGAAGTTATTGTGCCGAAGATAAAGTGTTGCGGTGTTGCAAAGATAAGCTCTGGAAGCGGTAAGGCGCAGAGGCAGAGTGCCCAATTTAATGTCAATAGCCTCTTATCCCTGATCAGAAAGGGATACCCTGTTATTTCCAGCTGTTCCAGTTGCACACTTGCTTTGCAAATTGAGTATCCAGAATTATTAGAGTCGAAAGAAGCGGTGGAGGTTGCTGAAAACACCTTTGATATCCATATATTCCTCTACTCTTTGTATAAAGATGGCAAGTTTAATTCCAATTTTGGCGAAATGCCGATGACTGTAGCCTATCATAACCCCTGTCACTTAGAGGCTCAGGGGATAACCAAAGAGCCGCTCGAACTCATAAAGCTTGTTCCCGGTGTCAAGGTTAAAGAGATAAAAGATAGCTGTTGTGGTATTGCGGGGACCTTTGGCATGAAATCAAAAAACTTTGATCTTTCAATGATGATAGGTAAAAGATTATTTGACGAGATAAAAAAGGCACAGGTTGAAAAGGTAATTACCAGTTGTGGTGCCTGCAAGATGCAGATCGAGCAGGGTACCGATTTAGAGGTAATCCACCCATTGCATATTTTAAAGAGCGCCTATGATAGGGCAGATGTAAAGGACAAAGGAATACCTGTTTATAAAGAGGTCTAGATAAAGAGAGGGCAAACATTATCAAAGAGATCGTTGTTGATATTGATAAGTGTACGGGATGCAGAACCTGTGAATTGAGATGTGCTATTGAAAGGTCATCTATTTCAAAGAGCCTCTTGGGGGCTGTAAAAGAGAAGATAAAGCCTATTTCTCGAGTCAAGGCTGAAGCATTAGAAGAAGGCTCCCTACCGCTTCAGTGCAGACAATGCAAGGATGCTCCATGCCTAGATGCCTGTTCCACAGGAGCCCTGAGAAGAGATCCTGAAACAGAAACCGTTATCTATGAAGACTCCAAATGTATTGCGTGTTGGATGTGTATCATGATTTGTCCCTTTGGCATTATATCTCCCTCAAAAGAGAGAGAGATGATACTGAAGTGTGACAGGTGTTTTGATATGGAAGGGCCATATTGTGTTGATGGATGCCCTACAGGTGCACTGATGTTTATAGAAACAGGAGACCTGGAGGATGTTACCAAAGATAAAAGAAGGGGTGTCATAAAAAGATCTTTTGCATTAGAAGAGAAAAAAGAAAAAACTGTTGTAAGTCTTGATTTTAGAGTTTGATAAATGGAGTGAACCATGAGTGATATAAGAAAAAAATCAATTGACCCAGCAGTAGAGCATTTTCTTACTAAGGCCTTTGAACAGGGTATTGATCTGATTTGGGATCGATATGAGGCAGCCCAGCCCCTATGTGGCTTTGGTGAATTAGGACTGAGTTGTCATGATTGCTTTCAAGGTCCATGTCGCATAGACCCCTTTGGAAATAGAGCCCAGGAGGGGATCTGCGGTCAGAATAGGGATAGCTTTGTAGCCAATAGATATCTGAAGGCAGCGAGTATGGGGGTTTTATCAAGAATAAATCATACGCTGACCCTGATAAACAGCCTCAATACCCTTTTAAAGAATTTGAAAAAGGATAAGTACCAGATAGATTCCAAAAGGCTCAAAGACCTTGCGAAAAGCCTGGGCATAGGGATAAGTGGAAAGAGTCATGAAAGGGTTTTGAAAGATATGGTTGAAGCCGCAAAGGGAGATATCGTTGGTCTGGATAGTGCCTCAGATAAATGGCTTTCAGCTTATCTTCCCAAAAAGACCTTGAACCGACTTAAAAATAAAAATATGCTTCCTTCTCTCCCTTTTTATAGACTCTTAAGTTCTCTCTCAAGGTTTTATAACTTCAATACAGAAGACTGTTTTCCTCCTCTCCTAAATAGCTTTAGGGTATCTTTGTCTGCTTACAGTGCAATGCATATTGCCTCAGATATCCTTGATGTTCTCTTTGGAAATGAGTCGTTAGCTTCAAGAAAGAGTAATCTCGGTACCATTTCAAGAAAGAGTATCAATATTGTACTTCATGGAGATATACCAATTTATATTGCTGAAAGACTCGTTTCCAAGGCAAAAAGATTAAACTCTAAAAGGGGTTTTGAAGGAGCAGAAGAGGGCATTAAATTCTATGCAACTGGTGAAAATGAATATCTGAGGATGTTGGGTATACCCACGATAACGAATAGTGGCTCTCAAGAAATGGTTATCTTAACAGGGGCTATTGAGTCTCTTGTTATGGGAGAAGAATGTGTCAATCCATCTTTAATCGATTTATGCAAGAAGTTTCATACAAAAATCTTTACTGTTCGAGATGTGCTGGAGAAGGACGTAGAAAAATTCTCAAAGGATATTATAGAAGTTAGCGCTAGGAATTATAAAAAAAGAGATCAGGCAAATGTTGATATTCCTGATATAAAGACACAGGTTATTGATGGATTTAATGGAAAAATCCTAGATAAGTCAGTTAAATTCATAGCTGATAAAATTTTGGAGGGAAAAATACGAGGAATCGTTGTATTTGGTGGATCAAATGATGTACGACAGACCCAGGAAAATAAGACCATACAATTAACACTCGAACTATTGAAAAGAGATGTATTGTGTATAGCCGTGGGGGAAGCAGGAACAGCTTTTGCTAAGATGGGTCTCCTCGATCCAGCCGCTACTTCTCGATACTGTGGTAATCATCTAAAAAGGCTTTTTGTAGATTTAAGCAAAAAAATAGGAACACAAAGAGGACTACCACCGGTTTTGAATTTCGGGTCTTCTATTGAAACGACAAAGGTCATAGATTTTCTTTCTTTAATTGCCTTGAGGAAGAGAGTTGAAATAAGAGAACTTCCTGTAATTGCTGCATATCTAGAAGTCGGGCAAGAAAAGAACATTACTGATATAAATCTTATGGTTTCTCTTGGTATTCCCACCTTTATTGGTTCAATTATTTCTATAGGCGGAAGTGAAAAGGTTGAGAAGATTTTAACAGAGGACATATCTCATATCTTTGGTGCATCCATCATCTACAATCCTAAGGAAGAGAATTGTAAAGAGATTGCCGTTCGGTTAGTTAAAATACTCAATCGGAGAAGAAAAGGGATGAAATGAGGTATCTGATAATAGGGAATAGTGCAGCTGGAATAAGTGCTGCAAAGAGTATCAGAAAGGCAGATAGAAATGGAATAATCACTATCGTTTCTGATGAAGGAGAATACGGCTATTCCAGAATTGCCATACCTGAGATAATAAAAGGAAAATTTTCGAAAGAGAAGGTGACCCTTTGTCACGAAGATTTTTACACCAGCCTTGATATAAGACTCCGAATTAACTCAAAGGTGAAATCAATTGATCCAGAGAAAAATACTGTTGTTCTGGATGATAACAGAAAGCTTACATATGATAAACTCCTGATAGCTTCTGGTGCTTCTCCACTATTTCCTGACATTAAAGGGATTGATAAAGATGGGATATATGGAGTTCGTAACTTAAAGGATTTGGAGAAGATAAAATCAGGATTAAGCCAAGGGAAAAGGGTAACCATATTAGGAGGGGGTCTGGTTGGTTTAAAGACGGCTGAGGCACTTGTCAAACCTGGCTACAAGATTACCATTATTGAACTTTTAGATAGGATTTTGCCTTTAAGGCTTGATCATATTTGTTCAGAAATGCTCACAGAGGAGGTAACATCTCAGGGCATAAGGATCATCTTAAATTCAACCATTCAAGAGATTTTGGGTAGGGAGAGGGTTGAATCAGTAATAGTAAATGAAGAGAGGATACCAACGGATATACTGATTATGGCGATAGGCGTCAAGCCGAATTGTGATTTTTTAGCTGACAGCAAAATTGAGATTCAAGATGGAATAATGGTTAATGATTACCTCCAGACTAATATAGAGAATATATATGCTGCAGGGGATGTCGCTGTAGTAAAAGATATCATTTCTGGAGAACATCAGAATATTCCTATTTGGCCTGAAGCATCTATCCAAGGGAGAATTGCCGGTCTGAACATGGCTGGAATAAGACAGGAATATTCTGGGGGAATGGCCATGAATTCAATAAAGGTCTTTAATCTTCCCATAATCTCTTTTGGTTATATTCAAGAGGATAGAGAAATGGGTTATGATGAGGTGGTCAGATATCTCCCTAAAGATCGTTGGTATCGAAGGATGATATTTAGGGAAGACAGGTTAAGAGGTGCAATTTTTGTTGGGGAAATCAAACCTGCTGGAATAGCCCAGTGGTTGATCAGGAAAGACATAGAAATTCCAGAGGAAAAGAGAAGGCTCCTTATGGAAAAGGGTTTTGATTTTGCAAAAATTTCTAGTGGTCTTCACATTAAAATAAGAGAGATTTACAGTGAGAATAGATCAAGAGAAATGTATTGAATGTAGAAGATGTAATTATTATTGCACAATGAATGCCATTCATTTAGAGGAGATTCCTCATCTTCCAGGTAAGGTTTCTAGTGTGGTTGACGAAGAGGAATGTGTTGAATGTGGCGCCTGTAAGAGGGCGGATGTATGCCCTGTGGATGCGATTTATGAACAAACCACTGCATGGCCAAGGACTGTGAGGAGTAATTTCAGTAACCCCCTTGTCGAACATAAGGAGACAAAGATACCCGGAAGGGGTACTGAAGAGATGAAGACAAATGATGTAACTGGTCGATTTAAAAGAGGCTATGCAGGTATCTCTGTTGAGATGGGAAGACCAGGAACTGGTGCCAGATTAAGTGATTTAGAAAAGGTGGCTATGGCTATTGCAGAGGTAGGGGTAGATTTTGAATCTAAAAATCCTATTACAGGTCTTATGGTTGATAAAAAGAGGGGAAAGTTAAGTGAAGAGGTTCTTCAGGAGAAGGTCTTATCAGCTATTATTGAATTTGTGACTCCCCTTGAAAAGGTGAGGCTCGTTTTAAAGGCTATAAAAGAAGCTTCGAAGAAAATAGAAACCGTCTTTAGCTTGAATCTGGTATGCCTTCCTGATGAGGAGGGCCATATTCCCACTCTTCCTATGGCTAAACAAGAAGGTTTTATCTATAGGATTAATGGAAAAACAAACCTTGGATTGGGAAGACCAAAAGCCTTGGAGGTAGAATAAAATGACCCATACCTTACATCGAAGAGGAGATTTTGAAAATTTAAGAGAAGATTTTCCCATGCTGGCTATGTCAGCCAAAGGGATAAATGATATTGGTTCTGCAAAAAAGATGAGAAATTTTTTTCAGATTATCCTAAAGTATGAGATTGTTAACTTCGGCGATATGAAGACAGGAAACAAATTTACAACTGATATCGACTCTATTATGGATAGCATGAAAGACAGCTCCATAGTGCATGCTGTATTCAAGGATAAGGATGAACTGAAAAGATGTATTGAGGAGCTCAAAAAAGAGGATTTGGGGATTTCTATTGTGGTCTCCGGGGTCTTTGATGAGGTGGATGAGTGTTGCAGAGAAACAGGCATAAAGTGGAATATAACAGAGTATTCCCTAGGGATCCATGGAAAGCTTGAAAAGCTTCCAGACGAAGATTTTTTAGAGTTCAGTACCATGTGCGGTCATGGCATGGTAGCAGCAGATTTAGCCAAAAAGATGATATTAGATTTAAAAAAGAAAAGAATAAGTTATAGAGAAGCAGCAGAGGAGCTGGCAAAACAGTGCTGTTGTGGGATATTCAATCCTTACAGGGCAGAAAAGCTCTTAAGAAAGGCATGCGCTCATTGGTGCCTTTTTGAAAGCTAAAATAAAAAGGGGTTAATATGAAGGTTCGGTCTGCATTTCTTGAAGGTCCTAGAAATCTTTCACTTGTTGATAGAGAAATAGAGTTAGAAGATGATGAGGTTTTAGTAGAGACATATCAGGCCTCAATCTGTGGCACGGATAAGATGTATTTTCAGGGGGAACTTCCTCCAACGAAAAAATACCCTATATACCTTGGACATGAGGGAGGTGGTGTGGTTAGAGAGGTAGGAAAAAGGGTTCATGAATTCAAAGAGGGAGAGAGGGTAGCCTCCTTTTCCCATTGCAATACCTTCTCTGATTTCTTTAAAGCAAAAACCATTGGTTTGCAGAAGATACCAGATGATTTAGATTTTAGTGTCGGCTGCCTTGCAGAGCCATTAACATGTGCTGTCTTTTCAGCATATCATTCTGGTGTTACTCTTGGGGATAGGGTTGCTATTTTTGGTATGGGATTTGCCGGCCAGATTATTCTCCAATATGTTAAAAAAATAGGGGCAACAACCATATTTGCTATTGATATTGCCGATCCAAAACTCAGCATAGCAAAGAAATTGGGGGCTGATGTCATTACTAATCCACTAAAAGAAGATCCCGTAAAGAAAATCCTTGATGTTACAGAAAATAGGGGTGTTGATGTAGCTGTTGAGTCTGCGGGTGAAGAGAAGGCAATGAATCAAGCTACTCAGTCCCTTAAGCACAACGGGATTTTAGTATTATACAGTCATATTGTTAAACCGATTACACTAAATATCTCCCGCTGGCATGATGATAGTATAGATATCCGATCTACAGGTCTCGTCCATCATACCTATCAGGAGAGACAGGTATGGGCTGAAGGGATGTTTAAACCCCTAAAACAGAATTTACTCGATATCGATTCATTAATCACCAAAGAATATAAACTTGAGAATATTAGTGATGCCTTTGAAGAGATCAGTCATAAAAACGATATCATCAAGGCTATTATACTTCCATAAATCATTAAATATAATTCGATTAAACTCAGATTATTATTAAATAAAAAATGATCATTTTGGATTAAAATACATTAATCATCTAAATCAGAATTTACTTGACATGATGTATAATGTATTATAAGTTGAATGACTCGACAGTTATCAAAAATAGAGACAAAATCATCAAGATTTTGGTAAATTCCACAGACTCTTTCAAAAGGAAGATTTTTTCCTTTTTTGGGTTTTTGAAATTTAATGAGACATAATTTGATAAATTCATAAAGAAAGGAGGTGAGAAGAAGTTTTCTGACAGGACGACTCAGTATTTTTTTCATAATTAGAGATGTAAACCTGCAGAAGGAGATTTTCTTATGATAAAGAAAGGAGTATTATTCACAGCTTTGATTTTAAGCATTCTAATGATAGCTGGACCCCTTGCTAGCTCAGTTTTGGCTGCAGACAAACCGGTTGTGATAAGAGTAGGGCACGTTGGATTTACTGGTTCTCTCTTTGAGAAAACAGGAAACTATTTTGAAAAGATTGTAGAGGCGAGAAGCCAGGGCGCCATTGATATAAGAAATTTTGGGGCAAGCCAGCTGGGTAAAGATAAAGAGATGATGCAGGCGGTTCGTCTGGGAAATTTAGAGATGTGTGTTCCTTCAACAGTTGTTCCTGCTGTAGCCCCTATTTTTGGATTTCAAGAACTTCCCTTCTTGTTCAAAGACAGAAAACATGTAGAAAATGTACTGTTAGGGCCTGTAGGCTGGAAGCTCGATCAGGTTCTCCAAGAAAAAGGATATATTATCCTTGGTTTCTGGGAGAATGGGTTCAGGAAGATAACAAACAATGCTCGTCCCATAAATACACCTGAAGATCTCAAAGGAATCAAACTGAGAACTCCCAAAAGCCCTGCAAGGGTTAAGCTCTTTAAGACACTCGGTGCAAATCCAACATCTATGAGTTTTAAAGAGGTCTTTTCTGCCTTGCAGCAGGGTGTAATCGATGGGCAGGAAAACCCTATGGCCCAGATTATGTCGGCAAAGTTTTATGAAGTCCAGAAATATCTCTCTATATCCAACCATGTTTATACGCCAGGCTATGGCTTGATCGGCAAAAAGTTCTTCGAGGGTCTTGCTCCAGAGCTTCAATACACCTTAAGAGTAGCTGGTGCAGATACAGGAGATTATGCGAGAAGAACAGGGAAGAGCATGGATAAGAAGCTGATGAAAGAGGCCAAAAAACATATGAAGATAAATAACATAAACCGCAAAGCCTTTATGGATGCCTCTAAGAGCCTCTATGATGATTATCCAAAAGAGTTTGGTGCAGATGGAAAGTGGATTCTGGACCAAATCATGAAAGCAGCTAAGTAATAACAGAAATACCGAAAAAGAGCCCCTTCTTAAAAATAGAAGGGGCTCGATTATGTTATTAGCTTGTTTTGAACAGGAGATTCTGATAGATGAAAAAGTTGTATGACTTTGTGCTGAGATTAGTAGAATATATCGTCATCCTATTGATGATTGCCATGACCCTTTTAGTCGTGGTTGCTGTAATCTTTAGAAAAGCAGGGCATTCCATAAGCTGGTATGATGAATTTGCAGGTTATATCTTGGTCTGGGTCACTTTCTGGGGTGCTGTAATTGCCCTAGAGAGAAAGAGACATATTGGGTTTGAGAGTCTGGTAGAGCTTATGCCGAAATCTATTCAAAAGATGGTTATGTCCGTTGTTTATATTTTCCTGATATTCTTAAATCTAGTTCTTATAAAATATGGTTGGAGATTAACAACAGAATTGACAGGAGAAACCGCTATTACTTTACCTGTCCCTATTGGCTATATCAATGCTGTCCTACCAATAACTGCTTCTTTAATGTTGATACTCTGTTTGATTCAGATAGTAGAGGTGTGGTTTAAAAAAGAAGGAGAGCAATCTTAGATGGGGTGGATTATTCTCGTCCTTGTTGTTGGTTTAGTTTTAATCAATGTTCCTATTGGTTTTGCTCTTGCTTTAACTGCCGCTTTTGCTATGCTGATAAAGAATATAGATCTATTAACTGTTCCTCTAAGACTATTTAATGGTGCTGACAATTTTCCTCTTTTAGCCATCCCCCTCTTTGTTCTTACCGGGGCCTTGATGAACTCTGCTGGGATATCTCAAAGATTGATTAACTTTGCAGGTGCCCTTGTAGGATTTATCCGCGGTGGGCTTGCTATGGTCAATATCGTTACCTCCATGTTCTTTGCAGAGATATCTGGATCAGCTGTGGCAGATGCTGCAGCCTTAGGAAGTATCCTTATCCCGGCCATGAGAAAAAAGGGATACCCCCTAGACTTTTCAGCAGCGGTAACCTCGGCCTCTGCAACCTGTGCTATCATAATCCCTCCGAGTATTCCGATGATTATCTATGCTGTTATGGCTGAGACTTCCATTGTAAAGTTATTTATGGCAGGGGTTATTCCGGGTATAATAGCTGGAGGTTCCATGATGGCTCTCTCCTATTACTTTGCCGTAAAAAAGAAATGGCCAGTAGAGGAAATGTTCAATCTAAAAAATGTATGGAAAACCTTCAAAGAGGCCGCCTGGACATTTCTTATTCCTGTTATCATCATTGGTGGTATCTTTAGTGGAATCTTTACAGCAACAGAAGCAGCAGGTGTAACAGCAGCATCCGCCCTTATTATTGGTATATTTATATACAGAGAACTCGAGCTAAAAAGTCTTCCTAAGATCTTCTTAGATGCTGGAGAACAGACAGCAATCGTTATGCTGATTGTTGCCGGTTCAGCACTTTTGAGCTGGGTCTTAACCAATGAGATGATTCCCCAGAGGATTGCAGCAAATATCATAGCCATGACCCAGAATAAGTATCTCATTTTGATGATGATGAATCTCTTCTTTCTCTTTGCTGGCATGTTTTTACACAGCGCCGCAGCCATTATCATGATTGTTCCTATTGTTATGCCTCTCGTGAATATGGTTGGGATTGACCCTATCCACTTTGGACTCATTGTTACCTTTAACTTAGGCATAGGACAGCAGACTCCTCCGGTTGCCTCTGTACTTTTGACCACATGCTCTGTAGCTAAGGTATCGATAACCGAGGTGATGAGGGTTAATATATTCTTTATTATGATTGCCCTTTTTGTTCTGATCCTTTTGACCTATATTCCTGCTATAAGTATGTTCCTCCCAAATCTATTGATAGGACCAGGACCATAAAAATAAAAAATATCTCGGTCTTAAATGATGAGTCTTAAAAAAATCCTTATTCTCATCACGGTGGGTATTTTTTTTCTATCTCTAAATGGTTTTGCACCAAAAGAAGACTCAGAAGAATCTCTATTTGAGAAAGCCAAAAAGGAGATATACAGATTAAATTTTGAAAAAGCCTATGGGTTCTTATCCAAGATAACAAGAAAATATCCTCATTCCTCATTTAGAGACAAGTCAATCATCCTGAAAAATATTATCTCTTTAGGCCAGACATTCTCAAATTTAAGGCTCTATTCAGCATACACTAAGGGGAAATCTTTTTATAAAAAAGAGAAAAAGAGTAAAGATTCTTTATCACCCTCTGATCTCTTTCACTCATACAGATTGGAATATTTAAAAAGAATAAAAAAATGGGCCAAAAGACTTGATAAAGACATAAAAGAGACGTTGCGGGTCTCTAAAGAAATAGAGTTATCCATTAAATATCCTGGTACGAAGGGACTCCCTTACTTTATAAAGGCAGGCATTGATAACATAGAGAATATCAAAAAGGGGATCCCTCCTACACCAAGCCAGGCCCAGAACATAGAGGAACAGGAAGCATATACCGGGGTTTTATCCGTTATCTTTCTCTGTATTCAAAGGGATATGGAATTGCCGGAGAAAACCTTCTTGATCGAGGGGAATGTTATTCCAAAGCTCTTAATCCATTATTCCAACCTCTGGCTGAATAAGGTTTTGATGTTAACAGAAAAAGAAAGAGAGATTGTCTTATAATTTAAACAATTGATTTTGCGTAAAAATTTTTAAAGACTTTAAACAAACCACTTTAAAGACTAAAAGTCAATCAGTGCATGATTTATTCTCATCTATCTGCATTACTTTTTTAATATCAATATCTTAGCTCAAATCCTTCCCGATAATTGAGTCTAAAGTTATTATCTCTAATGACGATAAATATAGGAGAAATAAGGTTTTTCAGAAGAAAATGTTTTAGCGATAAATTTTTGTATATTTACTAAGAGGTTATTGGATTGAAAACATTAGAAACTGAGCTTTACCAAAAAACCAAGCTCCCTCAGATGAATGAAAAGTGGTTTCTTGTAACCCTCAATAGTATCGGCGATGCAGTAATAGCCACAGATACAAAGGGTTGTGTAACATTTATGAACCCTATTGCTCAAAACTTGACCGGCTGGAATCAAGAAGATGCTTTAGGGGGACCTCTAAAAAATATTTTCAATATTATAAATGAAGAAACTGGTAAAAGGGTTGAAAATCCTTTTTCGAAGGTACTAAGAGAAGGTAATATTGTTGGTCTGGCAAATCATACTCTGTTGATCTCTAAGAATGGAATGAAAATACCCATTGATAACAATGGGGCTCCCATAAAAGATTATAAAGGAGACATTATAGGTGTTGTTCTGGTTTTTCGTAACATAACAGAACGGAAGCTGATGGAGACGATCCTAAAAGAATCTCGGGAGAGATTTAAGGATTTATACGAAAATGCTCCTGATGGTTACTATTCTTTAGATGGAAATGGGATCGTTATTGAAGCAAATAATACCTTTTTGGAAATGTTTGGATACAAAAAGGAAGAACTGAAGCGTAAACATACATCGATACTTTTTTCAGAGAAGTCAAAGGATAATTTAAATCAATTCTTCTCTAGACTCAAAGAGGAAGGTATTATCGATCAAGAGGTTAAGTTTGTTAAAAAGGATGGTAAAGAGTTATACGTTCGATTCCGTGGCATAGCTAAACATGATGAGAATAAGTATTTAGAATATAAATGTACTATAAGAGATATAACAGAAAGAAAGAAGGTAGATGAGAAGCTAAAGATTCTTTATGAAGTCGGTAAGAAGATCACCTCTATTATCTCAAAAGAAGAGCTCCTCCCCTGGATAGCAAAGCAGGCGGCTCGACTTCTTGAGGCTGATGAGTGTGTTTACCGGATAAGAGAGGGGGATTATCTTCTTAGGGGTGGCGGTACCAAAGAGGGTATGGAGTTAATGAAAACCGAGAAGTTAAAGATAGGGGAG
>DATKYB010000050.1 GCA_035528715.1 Nitrospinota bacterium
ACTATACTCTGGGAAATATAAGAGAAAGGAAGTTCAGCGAGATATGGATGGATACATCAAATCCCCTTATGGCTGGATTGAAAAACAAAAAGGCATATATAAAGGGAAGATGTTCTCAATGCAAATGGCTTGATGCCTGTGGAGGTTCACTAAGGGTCAGGGCTGATCTGGTTTATAATGATCCCTGGGCTCCTGAACCGTCATGTTATTTAACTGACGAGGAGATCGGGCTCACTGAGGAAGACAAAAAAGAATTGATAAGCAAGGGAGAAGTCTTTAATCTGCCAGCATATCTCACAAGGAAAACGTAAAAAGATTTTAAAATAAATTCATAAAAACAATGAAAAGACCGACCAAAACCATTAAAGAGGTCTACAGAGAAATTGAGGATAAAGATAATCATTCTGTAGCTGATCGATATAGGAGAAACGTTGAGAATCAATTAAGGCTTATCTTTTGGGAAACCACTGCTGGGTGTAATCTTGAATGTATCCATTGTCGGCGCTTAGAGGTAAGTAAGAAATTGACAAAGGAGGATCTTACCACAAAAGAATCTTTTGCCTTGATTGACTCGATTGTGGAGGCAGGGAACCCTATCTTGGTCCTCAGTGGTGGCGAACCTCTCTTTCGACCTGATATATTCGATATCGCCTCCTATGCAAAATTGAAAGGTCTGGTCCTTGCACTCGCAACGAATGGAACACTTGTAAACAATGAGATTGCAAAAAAGATTGTGGATTCAGGAATCCAAAGAGTGTCGATAAGCATTGATGGGGCTAATGCGAGGACCCATGACGATTTCAGAAAACTTAAAGGCTCTTTTGATATAGCAATCAAAGGATACAAAAGTCTGAAGGCCCTTAATATGAGCCTTCAGATCAACTGCACCATAGCAAAGCATAATGTAGACCAGCTTGAAGAACTTTTTACTCTTGCTGAAGACCTTAAGGCTGATGCTCTGCATCTTTTCATGTTGGTTCCAGTAGGGTGTGGTGTAGAAATTTCAGAAGAGCAAATGCTCTCCCCAGAGAAATATGAGGAGGTCTTAAACTGGTTCTATGAAAGATCCAAAAAGGCGAAAATCGAGACAAAAGTTACCTGTGCCCCTCATTATTTCCGGATTATGAGAGAAAAAGCCAGAGAGGTGGGCATAAAAATAACCCCCAAGACCCACGGCATGTCTGCTATGACCAAAGGTTGTCTGGCAGGAACAGCGGTCTGCTTTATTTCCCATAAAGGTGATGTCTTTCCTTGTGGCTATCTTCCTGTCTCTGCGGGTAATATAAAAAAAGAATCCTTAAAAGAAATATGGGAAAATTCCAAGGTTTTCGAAGACCTTAGAAACCCAGGCTTATTAGAGGGGAAATGTGGCATTTGTGAATATAGAAAGGTATGTGAGGGATGCAGAGCCAGGGCCTATGCAGCTACCAAAAATTATCTATCAGAAGAACCTTTCTGTGCATATCAACCTAAAGGCATTTTAATATAATGAGGAGGTCTTTATGTTTAGATTCAAGAGCTGTCTTACAATCATAATAATTTCAATCCTCTTTTTCTCTGACCTTGCTTTATCTGAACAAAAAAAAGATGATGAAAAGGTCCTCGCAGTCGTCAATGGCAGGATCATTACGATCGCAGATATGAACAGAGTCATTTCTAAAATGCCATCAGAACTCAAAAAAAATGCTCAAAAAAACAAGTCTGATTTTCTCAATAGCCTGATTAGAAGAGAGTTGCTCTATCAAGAAGGAATGAAAAAGAAACTGGACAAAGATCCAAGAATACGAAGAATGATAGATGAATATAAGTATGAGCTAATCATTCAAGAGTATTTAAACCCAAAACTGAAAGAGATTGGACCTGTTTCTGATAAAGACGCAAAGAGCTATTACGAAAAAAATAAAGCATTTTTTCAAACAAAAGAAGAGATAACTGCCAGTCATATCCTTTTAAAAACAGAAAAAGAAGCAAAGGAAGTGTTGCAGGAGTTAAAAAATGGAAAAGATTTCTTTGAGCTGGCTAAAAAGAGATCTATTGACCGAAGCACTGCTCGACAAGGAGGCCGTCTTGGCTCTTTTCCAAGAGGAACAATGGTTCCTGAATTCGAAGAGGTGGCCTTTAATCTAAAGAGTGGTGAGATGAGCCCTATTGTAAAAACAGAGTTTGGTTATCATATCATCTTAGTAACTGACCAAACTGGACCCCAAACCCTTGATTTCGTCCAAGTCAAGAATCAGATCAAAAAAAGAATAAGGCATCAAAAAACACAACAGGCTATCAATGAATTGTTAGATGAGCTGATTAAAGAAGCAAAGATTGAAATTAATGAGGAAAATCTAAGATAATATTTTTTCTGCTTGAAGTCTCTTATCCATAAATCTTTTAAGTTCTAACTGTTTTAAAAATACCTCCTTGTGATAGCTTTTTCCTCCATTATAGGAGGTGGTGCTTCTATTCAAGTCATATACGATTTTCTTTATATTATTCTCAGGGCCACTGACTTGAAATTCAACTGCATAAAATTCCATAAGTTCTGCAAAATGATAGGCTGCCATATACCCAGCCAAGCAGAGATGATTTTCTAAATGTTTGATATCTCTAGGCATCTTAAATCCTTCTCGTCTCATGTTTTCAAGTATCTTTAGCTTGGTAGGTCTATAAATTTGAAAGGGACTGGCTGACTCCCTATTATCTCCTAATATATTAAGAAAGAAAGACTCTTGATGTGTAATGGTCATAAGGGAAGTTATGGGAATATTAAATTTCTTGGCACTGAGATAAATATTCTCAGCCATATTAACAGCATATTCATTCAAACCCCTTGGGATTCTTAACCTCTTAAAATTTGCAAATTCTCTATACTTAAGCTGGATATAGGGTACAGCTATCAGTTTGAACTCCCCAAGATTCATTTCTTCCAGAATCTTTATGGGCCTAATAGTCCCCCGATACAGTATCTTGTGATTCGGATTGTATCCCTCTCTTTTTTCTTTTAATATTTTTTCATTCTGGAGAATATTTGTAAGGGCATCCTTCCTTGGTATTCCTAAATCTAAAAACTCATTATACATTCCCCAGAAAAATCTTATCTCACTATGCTCAATTATCTCATTTAGCTCATATACCAAGATCAAGCTATCAACAATATTTGTTTCTTTTCTTAAATCATTAACAAAACCTTTGTATTCCTTATCCAAAAAGGCTATATCTTCTTCGGTCTTTTTTAATAAGGCCGTTGTCAGTGGCATGGAAGTATCTCTTACTCGATTCATAAAAGAGATAAATTCATGGGGAGACATATTATAATTATCAGCAGGCTCTTTTATACGCCTGAGGACAGCTTTTGTGAGAAAATCAATATTATTCGCTTTCCCATGCGCGTATACAAAATCTCTTACTCTAATAATTCTTTTAAGCCCGGGGAGATATAATTCATCCTGTGCATTCCCTGTTACTGAAAAATGACTCTTAAGTGAATTGTTTCCTAATAAATTTGAAAGCATCTTCTTGCCTTCAACTTGTCTATCTGAAAGCATCTCCACCTGTGAAGTATGAGAATTTATCAGGTCGGCGTTCTTTTTTGAAATAAATTTTGTGGCTGAATTTTGATGAATGAGATAATAGGTGATACCACTTATAAAAATGATGGTAGAAATGACCTTTTTTATTGAATGATATTGAGCCTTGTTCTGCTTGGCCTTTATCTCATTAATATCACCTTTTTTTGTTCCAAATTCTATTATATTATTTTTCTCCCTCCCTTCACTCTTTGCGTCTTGATTATTTTTATACTGTAATAATTGAAGGCTCAGTTTCTCAATCTTTTCACTTAATTCTTTAATCTCTTGATCTTTTTTCTCTAGATTTTGTGAAAATTGCTCCTCAATCTGCTTGTTCTGTATGAGACTATCAGCCAGCTCTCCTGCCAAGTCTTCAAGCTTCATCTTAAGCTTATCATTT
>DATKYB010000051.1 GCA_035528715.1 Nitrospinota bacterium
GGCCATCTCCACGAATCCAAATCCTTTTGATTGACCACTATACTTGTCTTTTATAATGGTGGCGGATTCAACCTGCCCGAATTGTTCTAAAGCCAGCCGTAAGTCCTCTTCGGTGACCTCGTACGACAAATTTCCTACATAGATCTTCATTCTAATCTCCTTTTGTAATAAATTATAAATTTTCACATCGCCTAACAATTAATAGACGAATTTCTGATTTGTATCGGATTTTTTTCTATATTAAATATTCTACTAAAAAAGCTAAAATTTTGTCAATAGGGTTTTACAGATTTTGCCATTTTCAAATTCGCCTTGGGGTTCTTTGCAAGGAAAATTCGCTTTGTGAATCTCCGAAGGAAAATCCTTCGAAAAATTCCTCAGGAAAATCCCTGAAAAATCTAAGGGGGATTTAAATTTAAAGCCTAACGGTCGAGTTCAGGGACAAGAGCCATAGTACGATATTAACAAGCAAAAAGATGTTTAACAATAAAATAATAGCAAACGCTAAAAAGGCATCGCTGGCTCTTGTTCCCTCTGCAACGATTGGTTAGACAGCTTCCCGTACCCATTTCTTTGCAGCATCCATATCTGCATAGTCAAACTGCTTCACTTCAGCAGACACAAAATGATTAGCTATCATTGGCGCAATTGACATAAGTTTTGAATCAGTTACTGCCGCTACTCTTTTGATTTTTTTATGATGATCTTTAATGAATTTCATATGATGTGTGAATGCTCCGAAACTCTTCCATCCAGGAAAGTCTTTGGTATGTATTATGATTCCGTTAACATAGCCTTTTTCATTAATGTATGCATCTATTTCTTTGGTAAGTCGTTCAAAATCAGTTTGTTCAAGTGCGCCTAATGGCTCAATAATAACTATCCCCTCTGCTCTCATAATTTCAAATGAAATCATATTTAATCCTTTTCTTGTGGTCTAACGTCTGGATCATCGATGCACACCATGAAGCACGCTCAAGGGCATTAAAGCTAATTTGCAGACTATAAATAATCACACTCAAAAAAGTCGCTGCTGGTGTGCATTCGAATGCATCCGGTTGTTAGATTTTATTTATTTTTCTTGCCCTTTCTAAAAATTCATCAACATGAGCGAACATGAATAAATACTCTCCATCAGGGTTTTTGAATTCTGCAATCATTGTAAATCGATATATCATTTGATTGAATTCCTTAAAATAAGAAAATGCGCCAGCAAATCGCTCAAGCTCAAGAATATTACCCCATAGAACTGGAGCCAATAGAAATGGAGGATATGTTCCAGTTAATCCATTAAGCTTTGAATTGAGTTTCTTTGTTAATCTGTGTTCCAGAAGTTTTTGAAATTTTTCTGTGCTTTCCATACGATCAAAATCAAAGTTGATATTGAAGACTTCAACAAGTGTTTTATTACCATCTTTTTCAACTTCAAAATCAAATCTTTTTCCATTTGGTAATTTTTTTTCAACTTGAATAAGCGTTAATCCGTCATCTTTTAGAAGCTTACTGATTACCGCTAACTCTGCAACAAAACTTTGAAATTGTGACTGATTATCGTTAAAATTTATAATCATTTTATGGCATAGATTAATTATCTGCTTTCTCGGATCACCTTTAACTTTTTGAAGGATTTCAGTTGCCGTATTATTAATAAATTTAAGAAATGCCAGAGAAGCTTGATCTCCCTCATTTGCGTTCCACCAAAAATCAAACATAGTCTTTTCTGAAATAAATTCGCCTTTTTCTTTAATGTCTGATTCTACTTTTTTGTAACGTTCATAATATTTACTGCTAATATCAGAAAGCAATTTATTTGATGAAGATAAAGCATCATATATTGAAGGCAAGTAATGTTGTAGCAGATCTATGGGCTCATTCATTTTAATTTTTAAAAATCTAACATCGCGGTTCACTGGCCGGAAGGGCCGCAGGCCCTTACGGTCCATGTGAAACCGCCTGGTTAGAGGGCACTCTTTTCTATGTATATATTTCATCTGTGATTTCTTTACACAGGCCATCAAGTCCAGGATATATTTTACCACTCGTTATTCCAATTTTTGCCAATTCTTTTCTCAGGTCATTTTTTCTCTTGCCATCTATAACCAATTTGCAAAATATTCGTCGTCCGCAGCAGGGGCAAACAATGAGCTTTCCATCCTTATTAAACCCATCAGGTTTGTTCCCAAATAACGTAAAACATGATCTCTGTGCTGTTATCCTCGGATTCAGATGTGGTGGTAATAATGCTATGGGTGAAGCGGGCAGTCCCCAAACAGAGTGATCGTTTGGTGTAGTGATGTTTTCTAACCATCTATCCGTTGATTTTTCTCCTGGATAGAGAACCGTACCGCTGGACCAATGGTCTTCACCTCCGAGTTCCTCTAACGCATATGTAAGCAAAGTTGTAGGAGCTAGACATGTAACTATTGGGTTTTTTGTATCTTCCATCTCTGTTCCTAGAGAGAAAAATAGTGCTATAGCTGCATCCTGAGACCAATCAAGAAGTCTAGTTGATCCACCATAATGTTGGATAAGGAAATACCATGACCATGTATCTGAAATGCTAATCTCAGGCACTAAGGATCGCGCTCGCCTTTGAAATTCAAAAAAGTATTTGCGCTCTTTTTTTTGCTGCTCTGATATTTTATCGTTATCGATGTTTCTATATAGCTTTGGCACAAGGCTACCAAAATCCTTCTGTTCGCCACGGAACCAAGTGGACTCAGTCGTACATAATCTGATGTATTTGAAATATTCTTCAAGGTTCTTAATAGGACTGAGATTCAAATATCCTTTAGGATGCCATTCTCTGCGCAATGCTATCTTGGATTCTAATGTCTTTGCCTTTTTATATAATTCCCTTACGTCTTCCCGGTCTTTCTCGGGTATATAATCTATCCAATTATGCATAATAATGTTTCCCTTTGCCTTGATTTAATACGGTGTGTATCTTCTTTATTTGACCTCTAACAATTAATAGACGAAGTTCTTGTTTATGCACTCATAGTACTAACTTTATTAAGTCGGTTTTCTTTTTTTCTTTCCAAACATTCAAAACCTCCTCCTTGAAATCGTCATATGTTCCATCAATTATGATCTTTTCAACAGATTTAGAAGCGGTCATATCTTCATACGAAAATTGAAACGTAATTTCATAAGACTTTAGCGAATTTAATTCTTTAGAAAAGTGCATAAGATCGTTGTTCGTTATTACCACATCGATTTCACACCTCATTAAAATCCGGGAGTGTTTTTCAAGTTTATATGGGAAAATACATGATTTTAAAGAATCTAGTAAGTGTTTAAAGTGGATAGCGGCTGGTTTATTGCTCAGGAGGTCACTATTTGTTTTAAGCCCAATAATTTCAGGTCGATTTAAAATTATCATTTCATCACGATTGTTTATAAGATCGAAATCAATCGTAAAGTGTGTTTTTGAGTCAACGCGCCCATCTCCTAAAAAAGCATAGGGCCTAAATGATGATGTTTTTTTTATAATTTTGAATTCGTTACCAGGTGGCATTTTTATTAAAGCCTGTTTCCAGGCTTTATAACCAGCGTAAAATACACATAGTATTGCAAATAGGCCAGTAATTTTGCTTTTTGAAGAAAGATCAATAGGAGAGACACTAGCCACAAGAATAATAATTAAGGAAACTGCACTAAAATAATTGGTAGCTGACCTTAACAGTACCTTTATATATTCATTGAATTGGCTTTGTTTCATAGTAGTTCAATCAAGTTTAAGGCCCATAACGGGCTGCTCAGGGGCGGTGCGTTTTTTAGCGCCGTCCCTTGCAGCAGCAAGGTTATAAGTCCTTTTCAATTTTATTTATTTTATCTTGAAGGTTTTTTTCTACTTCTTTAACAAGCAATTCGATCTCGGAAATTCGTGAGTCAATTTTATCGAAGTCATAGGCTCGGCATGACATTGGGAACCATTTCTTTGCAGGTGTACTCCAGTTTGCAACTTTCGGTCTTCGGTATTGATAATCCGTGTGTGCGAATAATTGATTACGAAGGTCAACCAATTCATCATGGAGCGGGCGAAGTCGTGAGGGAACAACCTTTTTTGTCAATGTGTGTTTTGGAATATGTGTACCCTTATTTACTGAAAAAGGGCGAACATAAGAAACTACAATATCTCTAAGGAGGCAATATCGGATATCTTTACGCCGATAGCGTTTTAGAATCCGAAGAGCATGCTTTGTTGAATCGAAGTCGATCGAGTAAAGCCTATAGAAATAATATTCTTCCATGTCTATATTTTTCATAATTCAACTTCCAACAATTAATAGACGGATTTCTTATTTATTCGTTTTTCTCTGTTGTGGAGGCTTCAAAACAGATGGAAAAAATGCAGAATAACGATAAGTAACAACTTTCTAGACCAACATTAAAATCCAGTCCAGAAGTAGAGCAGAATCAACAACAAATTTAAATTCAGAATATATTTAAAAAGAGAAAAAAGTCAAGGATATTTTTCAATTCAAAGTTCTTGTTATTTCCTCCTTCCCCTTCTGCTTTTTAGGTTTATGCTGAGGGGAGCGAGGATAAAGTGGAATGAGTTGTTAGATGTTATTATTTTATGTTACAATTCGTAAGGCAAAATACGGAATAATATTAAAAACAAATATAGCTATTTTTAAAAAAGCCATGCCTGCATAATGAATTGCATCGAACGTTTCTACTGGAATCTTGAACCACTTGCTATGCATGCGATAAATCCAATCATGAGCAAATGCAAACAATAAAAACCACCACAGCAATAATCCCATATTAATTACAGCGCACCATCCTAATGCTCCACGCAATATATCAACTGTCATTTGTCTTCTCCTTTTCTGTAAATATTTTATTATTTATTTCATATAACGCTAAAGCTCACTGGCGGGGGTGGAGCGCAGCAAAATCCCCGTCCAGTGCAGCACTTTGTTAGCCACCTAATTTATTTTCAATAACTTCATGGACCTCCCAATTTTTGTCAATCCATATTCCAATTATTTCTATGTTTTCATATTGTTGACGAAGAAATTGTATTGCCTTTTGTATGTGTATAATTTGATCATTTTGTGGTGCTGGATTTCCGGCACAATCGTGATGGCCAACAATAGCAACTCCTACGGAATTATGATGCTCAATTGAAATTTTCAGTCTTTCAAGAATCGACTGAATAGAGGTAATGCTTTTCTCTTCTGATAGAATCAGATTTGGGCCAGCTTCAGTAATGGAGTCAACATATTCAACATTGAATCGTTTTTGCAGATATCTAATTACAGGTAATTGAACTCGCCCATCCATGCAATTGATAACTGTATAGAATCGCATACCGTTTCCTTCTGGTGGCTAACAATTAATAGACGAAGTTCTTGTTTATGCTTTTTCTCTATTGTGATAAATCTATATGTATTTTTGAAAATTATGCAATAAAATATCAAAATTCATGTAATTATATAAAATCAAAGGGTTTTTTGCAATTGAAAGTTCTTTTTGTTCTTGTCCCCTTTTAGATTTTTCAGGGATGCGGCACCAAAGGTCAAATACCGTAAAGAAAAATTTTAGAGCATTTAAAATCGTTCTGGTGTTCCTGTTTTCAAAGAGGTTACTTCTTAAATTTCAATATTTTCAATAAGTTATCCATCCATTTTATGCCATCAGTATCCATTTTGCGCTTGCATATTGAGGTTTTAAATGTATAATTAATAATATCATATTTTATGAAATTAAGAGTTATGAAGAATTTTGTTAAGATAGGCACTGTTTTAAAAAAGTCACTTAAGAAATTTAGGCTGGAGAAGGGAATAAAGCAGTGCAGGATTTTGGATATATGGGACAAAGTTGTAGGCGAACAGATAGCTGCTGTTACCCGTCCAGGATATATAAAGGGGAAGACCCTCTATATATTTGTAAGAGATTCGATTTGGCTGCAGGAATTGAAATTCTTAGAAAGGATGATTATTGAAAAACTAAATAATAAAGTTGGTGGTAAGATAATAGAAAATATTTATTTCAAGATTGATACAGAAAGGTAAATGACAAAATGAAAAAGACTCTTTTTAAAAAAGAACTTTTGGTTTTCGTTCTTTTTGCTTCGATTATTTTTGGCTGCGGAGATATAAATGAGATATTAAAAGGAAAAGAAAGTGAGGATATTAAAGGTCATATAAAATTTGAGATTATACAACCAGAGGACGAAAGGGCATCTAGCAAGAAGGCACTGGCTTATTATCATTATATCTTAGCTGAAATTTATAGCCTTAAGAATGACATAGAGAAATCCATAGAGTCTTATAAAGAGGCTATAAAGTATGACTCAAATTCTTCTTATCTCCATTTTAACCTCTCTTCAGAATATCTAAAAAAAGGAGATGTTTCAAAAGCCATTTCAGAGATTCAGGAGGCATTGGCAATCAATCCTGAATATAAAGAAGCCAGGATACTATTAGGAAAAATCTATTCTGGTCTCAAAAAAAGAGATTTAGCCATTACTCAGTTCAAAAAAGTTATGGACCAAAGTCCCGAAGAAATAGAACCCTATCTTTTTTTAGGGACTCTCTATGCTGAAGAGAAAGATTACGACAATGCAATACTCACTTTTCAAAAATTATTAGAAAAAAGGCCGGATTCTGTTGAGGGCGTTTACTATATAGGAAGGATCTACCTCATAATGAATTTATATAATAGGGCAGAGGAATATTTTAAAAAAGCAATAGAAATATCTCCCGATTTTGAAGACGCTTTAAGGGGATTGGGAGATATTTATATGATTAGAGGAGATTATGAGGAAGCAGTCAAACATTATGAAAAAGTGCTGGAGATTAATCCTCATAGTAATCTTATTAGAGAAAGGCTGGGACAAATTTATCTAAAAAAGGAGTCCTTAGATGAAGCCTTAAAGGAATATAAAATTATTTTAGAGTCTGAACCGGAAAACCTATTGACTCACAAAAGATTGGCTTTTATCTACTTTAAACAGGGGAATTATTCAGAGGCCCTCAAAGAGTTTCAAATAATTCTTGCTGCTCAACCAAAAGATACGAAAATAAGATATTACAAGGCATTGCTATATGAAGAGATGAAGAAATATGACGATGCCTTACTGGAACTGAAAGAGATTATTAAAATAAATCCAAATTCTGTGGATAGTCGGTTATTTATGGCTCGTATTTATAAAATCTTAAATAAAGTAGATGATGCTATTGATATCTTGGAGGAACTAGCAAAGGTTGATCCCAAACAATCAAAAGGTTATTTTTATTTGGGCATCATCCTTTCTGAGGAAAAAAAATATAATGAATCAGTAAAAAACTTTAAAAAGGCAATAGAGTTAGAACCAAAAAATGATAAATATCATTTTAATCTAGGGGCGACTTATGAGAAGATGGGTGAGTTTGAATTATCAATTCATGAGATGAAAAAAACGATTGAGTTGAATCCCAATTATGCGAATGCTCATAATTACTTAGGATATATGTATGTAGAAAGAGGGATTAATTTAGATGAATCTATTCTTATCATCAAGAAGGCTCTGGAGTTAGAACCAGAAAATGGATATTTTGTCGATAGTTTGGGTTGGGCATATTTTAAAAAAGGTTGGTATGAAAAGGCTCTGAATGAATTAGAGAAGGCTGTTAGCTTGGTACCTGATGATCCAGTAATCAGAGATCATTTAGGTGATATATATTTTAAATTAGAGAGAAAACAAGAGGCATTAAATGAGTGGAGGAAGTCGTTAGAAATAAAACCTGATAACAGAGAGGTGGAAAAGAAATTAAAAAATTTGGAGAAAGTATTTGAAAAGGCGAATCATTAATAGATGGTATATTCTTCCCCTCTTTATAATTTCTTTGTTTCTTTTATTCGGATGCGAGACCGTTATCCAAGGAGTCAGGCCTTATCAACCTTTTCCAGATGAGATACTAGAGTCACCAAGGACTTTAGTAAATGAATTGAGGAAAAGAGAGGGTTTATTAGAAAATCTTAAAGCGATTACACATCTCACTTTAAATACCCCCGATAAGAATCTCACTACAAAAGAAGTCTTTATCCTAAAAAAGAATTTGGCCTTGAGGGTGGAAACCATAAACTTTTTTGGACATCCAACGATGTATCTTGTTTCGAACAACAAAGAACTATTAGTCTATTTTCCTTTTGAGGGAAAATTCTTAAGAACAGAGGCAACGCGGAAAAATTTATATAAGTGGACGGGTGTCAACCTGAACCTTTCCCAGATTATGAAGATTCTTTCAGGAACGGTTCCTTTAAGCATTGATACAAAACAAATGAGAGGTATTTATACATCTCGTGAGAAAAGATATATCTTACAGATATATAATAAGGAAGAAGATGTCCTAGAAGAGATATGGATAGAGGCTGACAGGTTCATTCCTGCAAGGTCTCTTCTTTTTAGCCCTGAAGGAGAGGTTCTGTTGGATGTAGAATATCATCATTTTAAAAAAGTTCAGGATTATCTGCTCCCTTTTTCTATCAAGGTAAGTTTTCCAAAAGAGAATACAGATATAAAGATCGTATACAAAAAAGTATACATTAATCAAAAATTGTCAGACGATATTTTTCATTTATTTATTCCAAAAAAGGCAACAGAGATAATATTGAATGAGAGCTCTAAACTCTATGAAAGAGATAGAGATTAAATCACCAGCAAAAATAAATCTCGGTTTAAGGGTCTTGAGAAAAAGGAAAGATGGATATCATGAAATTGAGACCATCTTGCAGATGATAAGCCTTTATGATGATATTTTAATTAGGGAAAGTGATAAAGAAATAAAGGTTTTTTGTGATGACGAAACCCTCAAAGGGAGGAGGAATTTAGCGTACACTGCTGCTAAGGTTATAAAAGAGAAGAGCAAAAGAAAAAGCGGAGTGGACATATTTATAAAAAAGAATATTCCTGTTGGTTCTGGATTAGGGGGGGGGAGCAGTAATGCTGCCTCTGTTATTTTAGGTTTAAATAGGTTGTGGGAATTGGATTATAGTAAAGAAAGGCTTATGGAAATAGCCAAATTTTTGGGATCGGATGTTCCCTTTTTCATCAATGGCCCTGTTGCTATTGCTAGGGGTAGGGGTGAGATTATCAATCCCATTAAAAAAGTAGAAAAGATGCATCTTATCCTTGTTATTCCTCCTCAGCCTATATCCACTGAATGGGCATATAAAAACCTAAATTTGAAGTTGACAAGTATCCCATCGGGTAGTACTCTTTACAGACTAAATCTTTCTAAAATTAATAACATACAGGATTATCTTCACAATGATTTAGAAGAAGTTGTGAAGGAGAGATTACCGGATATATCAGAAATTAAAAAGAAACTCATATCTTTAGGTTCAAAAGGCGTTGCTATGTCAGGAAGTGGTTCCTCAGTCTATGGTATCTTTGAAGAATATGATATGTGTTTGAAGGCCTATGAAATCATGAAAAAGGAGAGATGGAGAATCATCTTTACAGAGACCCTTACAGATGCAAGGGAATTTTATCATTAACATTTTTAAAGTTGATTTCATCTAAAAAAATTTTGGGAGACAGGGGTAGGGGATAATGGAGGTTACCGAAGTAAGAGTCGTACCTATAGATGAGGAACGGTTGAAGGCTTATGTTGCTATAACTATTGATGACTGTTTTGTGATAAAGGACTTGAAGATTATTAATGGTACAAATGGGCTGTTTGTCGCTATGCCGAGTAAAAAGAGAAAGGACGGTAACTTTATAGATATTGCCCATCCGTTGAACAAAGAGACGAGGAAAATGATAGAAGACAGAGTTTTGGAAGAATATAGAAAAGAAGTAGAAAAAAAAGGATAATACAGATTCTCTTTAGTTCTTTTGGGGCGTCGTCAAGTGGTAAGACACAGGTCTTTGGAACCTGCATTCGGAGGTTCGAATCCTCCCGCCCCAGCCATAAAAATAAATCCAAAAATTTTTTAAAACTAAAAATTTGTTTAAAGAAGGTGGTCATATATGTTTAATGGATTAAAGATCTTTTCAGGCAGAGCAAGTGAGGAACTTTCCGAAGAGATAAGTAAATATCTGAAGATTCCTCTGGGAGATATCTTGATAACTGACTTTAGTGATGGTGAGATATATGTCCAGATCCAAGAAAATATTAGAGGAGCTGATGTATTTGTTATCCAGTCGACCTGTAATCCTGGAAACTCTAATCTGATGGAGCTTTTGATTATGATTGATGCTATGAGAAGGGCCTCAGCAGAGAGAATAACTGCTGTCATTCCTTACTATGGGTATGCCCGTCAAGATAGAAAGGTTCAGCCTAGAGTTCCTATAACAGCAAAATTAGTGGCCAATCTATTAACCGCTGTTGGGACAGATAGGGTTTTAGCAATTGATCTTCATGCAGGTCAGATACAGGGTTTTTTTGATATTCCTGTTGATCATTTATTTGCCTCGCCGGATATTATTGATTATATAAAAAAGAAAAAGATAAAAAATGCGGTTGTTGTCTCTCCTGATGCTGGTGGTGTAGAGAGGGCCAGGGCTTTTGCAAAAAGGGTTAATGCTTCTTTAAGCATCATAGATAAAAGAAGAGAAGAAAAAAATGTTTCTAAGGTAATGAATATCATTGGGGATGTTAAAGACAAAAATGTTCTTTTAATTGACGATATGGTTGATACAGCTGGGACACTCGTAGAGTCTGTAAAGGCTTTGAGGGATAATGGTGCAAAGGATATATATGCTTGCTGTACGCATGCAGTCCTTTCCGGTTCTGCTATTGAGAGGATATCAAAATCTTTTCTCAAGGAGCTGATTGTTACAAATACAATTCCTTTGAGGAAAGAGGGCCGGAATAATAAAAAAATCAAGGTGTTATCTGTGGCTAAGCTTTTAGGAGAGGCGATCATTAGAATTCATAATGGGGCATCTGTAAGTTCACTATTTGTTTAAAAGGAGTGTTTCTATGGAAGATCTAATTTTAACAGCAAAAACAAGAACAAAAACAGGTAAGGGAGAAGCTCGAAGATTAAGAAAAAAAGGTCTCGTTCCAGCCATCCTCTATGGAGGGTCTGAGGTCGTTCCTATCAGTTTTCTTCTAAAAGATCTGCAGCGAATTTTGAGTACAAGTGGTGGAGAAAATACGATTTTTCAGTTAAATATTGAAGATGCTAAAAAAAGGGATCGCAAAGTCATAGCGAGAGAATTCCAGAATGATCCTGTCAAGAGCGAGCTACTCCATGTTGATTTATATGAAATATCCATGGATAAAGAGATAACGGTATCAGTAGGAATAACTTTGACTGGAAAGGCTTTTGGGGTTGAACAAGAAGGAGGAATGTTAAACCATTTACTAAAAGAGATAGAGATAGAATGTCTTCCCACCAAGATCCCTGATGAGATTACAGTGGATGTATCAGAGTTGAAGATCGGTGATGTTCTTCATTTAAAGGATATTAACATTCCAGAGGGGATTAAGGTCTTGGATGATTTAGAAGAGCCGGTTGCTTCCGTTGCAGCGATAGTTGAAGAAGTGGTTGAAGTTGCTGCTGAAGAAGAAGGTGAAGGTGTTGAAGGAGAAGCAAAAGAGGCTGAAGAAGGATCTGAAAAACCAGAAAAACCAGAAAAAACTGAAAAACAAGAAAAATCTGAACAATCTCAAAAACCTGAAAAAGACAGTGGCAAGAAAGATTAGCGATAAAAGGGCAATATTTCTGTGGAAATCATTGTTGGTCTAGGGAATCCTGGAGCTCAGTATGAGATAACAAGACATAACATCGGTTTCTTAATTATAGATGAGTTAGCATTAAAGTATAAGATTGCTTTAGATAAAAAAGGATATTATTCAATATATGGAAGGGGTAAGATTGCTGAAAAAGATGTTATGCTGGTTAAGCCCGTGACCTATATGAATTTAAGTGGTGGAGCAGTTCATTCTCTAGTCAAAAATTGTAGCTCTTCCTTAAAAGATTTACTGATCATTCATGATGATATAGATATTCCATTAGGGAATATCAGAAAGAAAACAAAAGGTGGTGATGCAGGACACAAAGGGATACGTTCTATTATTCAATATCTTGAGAGCGGGACATTTTCAAGGCTGAGGATAGGAGTGGGAAGACCCGAGAAAGGAGAAGATGCTTCAGATTATCTTCTTGAGCCCATCTTTGATAAATACCTCCCGATATATACTGAGATAATAAAAAAATCTGCAGATGAGGTTACAGCTATCATAAAGACGAAAACAAGGGTGGAAAAGGAAACAGTCTAGAATTATTCTTAGAGAGGGGGACTCATGGAAGGATACGTAGTATATGCACCTGTTTTTGGAGTCATCGGTTTAATTACAGCAGCGCTTATTTATTTTTATATAAAAAGGCAACCTTCAGGCACAAAGGTAATGATAGAAATATCTGAGGCAATCCATGAAGGGGCCATGGTATTTCTTAAAAAGGAGTATAAGATAATTTCTATTTTTATCATATTTGTATTTATCATCTTATCTGCCACCATTAGTTTTTTCACAGCATTGGCATTTCTATCTGGGGCCTTGTGTTCTATGTTAGCAGGGTTTTTCGGTATGAAGGCAGCAACGAGGGCCAATGTCAGAACGTCACAAGCAGCTAATCAGGAAGGTCAGATGAAGGCATTGCAGATAGCCTTTTCTGGTGGATCTGTCATGGGGCTATCCGTAGCTAGTCTCGGACTGATAGGAATAGGTATATTTTTCTATCTCTTTAGTCAGAAAGACCCTTCCATCATAAATGGATTTGCAATGGGTGCCAGTTCCATAGCTTTGTTTGCAAGAGTAGGAGGAGGGATATATACCAAGACAGCTGATGTGGGTGCTGATCTTGTAGGAAAAGTCGAAGCCGGGATTCCAGAAGATGATCCTAGAAATCCTGGGGTTATCGCTGACAATGTAGGAGATTGTGTTGGTGATACCGCTGGTATGGGAGCTGATATCTTTGAGTCATATGTTGGTTCCATCATTGCTACAATAGCTATAGGCTCCACAATAAGCCCCCTCACCTTTAAATTTATGGCTCTGCCTCTATTAATCGTCATGTTGGGCCTGATTGCCTCAATTTTGGGTGTCCTTACCATAAAGATTTTTAGCAAGCTCGATCCAGCATCAATCTTAAGATATTCAACAATCTTTAGTGCTCTTATTTTATTGATAGCAGCTTATTTATTAATGAAAAGAATGGGGTTTGCCTCTGGTATCTATTGGGCTCTATTTTCTGGAAGCCTTGCGGGTATCTTAATAGGAATTTTAACAGAGTATTATACCGGCGGTAGCCCAATAATAAGAATTGCAAAGTCTTCTCAAACAGGGCCAGCAACCAACATAATAACTGGTCTTGCAGTAGCAATGGAAAGCACTGCCTTACCAATATTGGTAATCTGTGCGGCAATATATATTGCTGCAAAGTTTGCCGGGCTTTACGGTATAGGACTATCTGCTGTTGGTATGCTCTCCACTGTAGGAATAACTATGTCTGTTGATGCTTATGGTCCTATTGCGGATAATGCGGGGGGCATATCTGAGATGTCTGGTCTTGGTGAAGAGACAAGGAAGATAACAGATGGATTAGATGCCTTAGGGAATACTACTGCAGCCATAGGTAAAGGTTTTGCTATTGGTTCAGCTGCTCTGACCGCCCTTGCTTTATTCTCTGCCTATACAAAGGCTGTAAATCTTGAGGTTATAGATATTACTAATGCCAAGGTTGTTATAGGGTTGTTTATCGGGGGTGCAATCCCATTTTTTATTGCATCCCTAACAATGACCTCAGTTGGTAAGGCTGCCTTCAAGATGGTCAATGAGATAAGAAGACAGTTCAGAGAAATTCCGGGTATCATGGAAGGAAAGGCAAAACCTGACTCAGCCAAGTGTGTAGATATTAGTACAACTGCGGCCCTAAAAGAGATGATCATTCCAGGTATAATAGCTATTATTTCTCCTGTTCTTATTGGATATTTTGCAGGTCCCCAAGCTTTAGGAGGGATGCTGGCTGGGGCAACATTGACAGGTGTGCTTCTGGCATTGATGATGGCAAATGGGGGGGGAGCTTGGGATAATGCGAAGAAATATATAGAAAAAGGAAACTTAGGGGGTAAGGGATCTGAAGCCCATAAGGCTTCTGTGGTTGGCGATACTGTTGGTGATCCTTTTAAGGATACGTCAGGTCCATCAATGAATATATTAATCAAATTAATGTCTGTCGTTTCACTCGTATTAGCTCCGTTATTTATTCGTTAAGTTATTTAGGTAATCATTTGTTAGAGAGAGGGGGTTGATAATAGGAAGTTCAACCCTCTCTTTTTATTTGAGTTAAAGAGATTTTTGAATAAAGGAGTTAGAATGGGTTTTAGATGTGGGATTATTGGTTTACCAAATGTTGGGAAAACTACTGTGTTTAATGCTCTAGCCAATGCTTCAGCTGATGTGGCCAATTATCCTTTTACCACTATAGATCCTAATGTAGGAAAAGTAAGAGTTCCTGATAAACGCCTCGAATATCTTAAAAAAATATTCACTCCTCCTAAAACTACTTATACAACATTAGAATTTTTTGATATTGCTGGTCTTGTGAAAGGAGCGAGTAAAGGAGAAGGACTTGGCAATCAATTTTTAGGTCATATAAGAGATGTTGATGCGATTGCCCATGTAGTAAAGTGCTTTAAAGAGCCTAATGCGCCATCTGTCAGCAAGGATCTCTCTTCTGAGACAGATATCGAGATAGTAGAAACAGAGTTGATTCTTTCAGATTTATCAACCGTAGAAAAAAATATTGAGAAGAGTAAAGGTAAAATTTTAAGGGGAGATAAAGAGACTAAAGAGGAATATGAGGTCCTTTTATCTGTTAAGGAGGGTTTGGAAAAAGGTTTTAATGTTAGAGATATAGAGCTCTCAGAAGATTCGAAGAAACATCTTGAGAAACTCTGTTTTTTGACGAGTAAACCCTCGTTTTATATAGCAAATTTAGATGACTCTGATATTGGCAAAGATAATATATTATTGAATAAAATCAAGCAATATGCCCAAAAAAGGTCTAAAGAAGTGGTAGAGATTTATGGCAAGCTGGAGTTAGAATTGGGTGAGTTAGAGAACGAGGAAGCTATGGAATACATGAGCACTCTGGGAATTAATCATTTAGGTATAGATGATATTATTAAAGTCGGATATCGGATTTTAAATCTCATAACTTTCTATACTACAGTAGGAAAAGAGTTAAGAGCTTGGACATTGTTAGAGGGTACAAAGGCCGAGAAAGCAGCAGGAAAGATCCATTCTGATATAGAAAAGGGTTTTGTCAAGGCAGAGGTGGTATCTTTTGATAACTTTTCCATGTATGGCTCGATGGCTAATGTAAAAGAAAGGGGTTTGCTTAGAATTGAGGGAAGAAATTATATTATTAGGGATGGAGATATAGTATTTTTTCGATTCAATGTTTAAAAATCCTTGCTTTATGAAGGTGATTGTGATAAAAATTTGAAACTTCTCCTTGCTCTATTTTTTATAATTAGGGCTATAACTCGAAAGGGGGTGATCGACTTGCCTATGTACGAGAGCATCTTTATTTTAAAACCTGATCTTATGGATGAGAATGTAGATGAAGTGGTAAAAAAGATACATAAGATTGTAAAAGATCATTCTGGAAAGATAATGGACAATGAAATATGGGGAAAGAGGCGGATGGCCTATGAGGTTGATAAGGAAAGATATGGGATTTATGCTCTCATCCACTTTGAAGGTGAAGGAAAACTTATTCGCGAATTAGAGAGAAATTACAGGTTAATGGGTGAGGTTATGAAATATATTATCATCCGTCTCAATAAAAGAGAATTAGCTAAATTGGAATCAGATAAAGAAAGAGAAAAAGAAAAAATAAAGAAGTAGGGGGATAATCCATGGCTAATTTAAACAAGATTTTCTTATTAGGTAACTTAACAAGAGATCCTGAACTACGTTATACCCCGAGCGGAACAGCGGTTTCTACGTTTGGGTTAGCTGTTAATAGAAGATATAAGCAGAAAGATGAATGGAAAGATGATGTCTGTTTTATAGATATCGTCTGTTTTGGTAAACAGGCTGAGAATTGTACAGAGTATCTTAACAAAGGAAGTCTTGCCTTTATCGAAGGACGACTTCAGTGGCGGAGTTGGGAAGATGAAAGTGGACAGAAAAGAAGTAAACATGAAGTTGTAGCAAACAATATTCAATTTCTTCCAAAAGGAAAAGAAGGGGGCTTTGAAGAGAATAAAGATGAAAGCGGTGATTTAGTAGAAGACGATATCCCCTTTTAATAAATAAAAAATTACATCTCAGGAGATGACATGAGAGTAAAGGTTCAGAGAAAAAAGAGGCGATTTATAAAAAGAAAGATCTGTAGGTTCTGTGCGGAACATACTGAATTGATTGATTATAAAGACATAAAACAGATAAGAAGTTTAATAACCGAAAGAGGTAAAATTATTCCTAGAAGAATTTCTGGAAATTGTGCTAAGCATCAAAGGCAACTGACCGTTGCGATAAAAAGGGCAAGAAATATAGCTCTGCTTCCTTTTACTGTTGAAAGATCTTAGGATTCCCTTTCCTTATACGGAGATATAGAGGTGAATACAGTTGGAAAGGTTAACCCTGCTTTTGATATATTATTTCCAGCGATTCTTACACTTTTTTTATTTCTCTTTGTATTATATGTCCCAATCATAGGTGCATTAATAAGTCTTTTTTCACCTCTTCCTATTATTTATACCTCCCTACAGAATGGCCAGAAAATAGGTTTTTTTACTTTAGCAATCGTAATTTCTGTCTTGATTATATTAATTGGCATAAGGCATGGTTTGATTTTTTTTGTTGAGTATGGTATTATTGCGATAGTTATTTCTGAGTCCATAAGAAGAGATTTTTCTATTGAAAAGACCATTCTTTTCTGTGTTCTCTTTACTTTAGTAAGTATTCCAATCATTTTATTAATATATTTGTTTATTCAAGGTAAAAATCCCTTTACATTTTTAATAGAACAAATGGAAAACAATATAGATAGTTCCTTGGAAATTTATAAAAATTATAGTATGGGAAAAAGTAAATCCTCAGAGGAATTGAAAGAATCCTTTGAACGTTTAAAAGGGATGTTTATCTATACTTTCCCTGCTCTTATTGTCGTTGGTTCTATAATCTCCAGCCTTCTCAACTATATAATAGCAAGACATCTTTGGATAAAATATATATCTAAACATGCTTCCAATAATAGACCTGTCACCCTCTGGTATCTGCCAGATTATTATGTCTGGTTATTTATAATAGCTGGTTTCATGATTTTTTTACCATTGGATTTCTCTAAAAGAGTTGGTTTAAATCTTTTAATAATCATATCTCTAATATATTTTTTTCAAGGATTAGCTGTAACCATCTTCTTTTTTAGAAAATCGAAGATTCCTAAATTTTTTCAGGGGATTGGTTATCTTTTAATATTCATACAGCCATTGATCGCTATTATCGTAACAGCTATTGGGCTGTTTGATATATGGATAGATTTTAGGAAAGTCAGAAAGGTTAGTCATCATAAAAGTCAAACAAAATTATGACGGAGGAGTATATGAAATTAATTTTAAAGGAAAATATTAAAGATCTTGGCAATGCAGGGGATGTTATTCAGGTATCTGATGGATATGCAAGAAATTATCTTATTCCTAAGGGGTTGGCAAAGCTGGCCACACCTCAAAACATAAAATTGTTGGATCAAGAGTCAAAAGAGAGAAAGAACAAATTAATGAAGGAAAAAAAAGAAGCGGAACTTTTTGCAAAAAGGCTTGAGGAAATTTCGTGTACCATTGTTAAAAAGTCAGGGGAGAAGGATAAGCTTTTTGGATCGGTTACCCCTCAAGATATCCAAGAGGGTTTAAGAAATGAGGGAATTGAAATAGATAAGAAAAAGATTGTCTTAGAAGAGCCAATAAAAACCTTAGGTGTTTATAAAGCGTCAATCCAGGTTCATCCTGAAGTGAATGCTTCATTAAAAGTTTGGGTAGTGAAGGAATAATTTATTATGGGTACTTTTTCTGATAAGGTCCCTCCTCAAAATATAGAGGCTGAACAAGCTGTTTTGGGAGCAATTCTTCAAGACAATGAGGCATTAACGAAATCCATAGAGATTTTGGAAGAGAAAAATTTTTATAAAGAGGCACATAGAAAGATATATTCAGTGATGCTAGACCTCTTTGAGAAAAATGAACCTATAGATCTTTTGACAGTAACAGCAATGTTAAGAAAGAGAAACCAGCTTGAAGGGGTTGGAGGGGCTTCTTATCTTTCAAACCTATTAGAGTCTAGTCCAACATCTGCCAATATTGAATTCCACGCAAAGCTGATAAAAGAAGATGCAATTGTGAGGGATCTAATACGAGTCTCTACTGATATAATCAAACTGAGTTATGAAGATACTGATGATGTAGAGGAACTTTTAGATAAGGCTGAGAAGTCTATATTTGAGATATCAGAAAAAAAGATTCAGCCCAGTTTTTATCACATTAAAGAGATAATAAAAGAGGGCTTTAAAGGATTAGAAAAACTTTTTGATAAAGAGGGGATTATTACCGGTGTGCAAACAGGATTTACTGAGTTTGACCAAAAGACCTCCGGGCTTCAGCCATCTGAACTCATTATTCTTGCTGGAAGACCTAGTATGGGAAAGACAGCCCTTTCTCTAAACATAGCTGCAAATATTGGTGTTAGGGGGGGTAAACCTGTTGCTATCTTTAGTCTTGAGATGTCTAAGGAACAGCTAGCAATACGTATGCTCTGTTCCGAGGCCAGGGTAGACTCTCACAAAATAAGGACAGGATATCTTTCAAAGGAAAACTGGCCAGATCTAACAAGAGCAGCTGGAGACTTATCTGAAGCCCCGATATTGATTGATGATAGCCCTGCATTATCTGTAATGGAGATAAGGGCTAAGTCAAGAAGGCTGCTTTCTGAATACCCTGATCTAGGTATCATCGTCGTAGATTATCTTCAGCTTATAAGAGGAAGAGGAAGAGCTGAGAACAGACAAATGGAGGTTGCAGAGATAACACGTTCCTTGAAGTCCTTGGCAAAAGAATTAAGATTACCTGTGCTTGCCTTGTCTCAGCTCAGCAGGGCCGTTATACAGAGAGGGGGCAGACCCCAATTATCAGATTTAAGGGAATCAGGGTCTATTGAACAGGATAGTGATGTTGTTGTTTTTATTCACAGGGATCAAGAAGAAAAAGAAATGGATCATGAAGATGATCATTCTGGTTATAGTAATATAGCAGAGATTATCATTGGAAAACAACGCAATGGTCCAACAGGAATTATCAAACTTGCCTTTCTTGAGAAATGTACAAGATTTGAAAACTTAACCATGCGAAAAGAGATCGTTTGAGGTTTTCATGCAAAATACCCGTTCCACATTTGTAGAGATTGATTTAGATGCCTTTAAAGAAAATTTATTGAAAGTTAGAGCAAAGGTTGGTTCTGGAATAAAGATTCTCGCGGTTGTCAAGGCTGATGCCTATGGTCACGGTGCCTTTCTGCTCTCAAAGAAGGCATTGGAGGTGGGAGCAGATATGCTCGGTGTTACTATTGTTGAGGAAGGAATAGAGCTAAGAGAAAAGGGGATTGATGCTCCTATACTTGTTATGGGAGGCGCATTAGAGAATCAGGTTAAATATATTATCGATTACAATCTCTCCTTTGTTCTTTTTTCTAGAAGAATTGCAGATCTCTTATCTTCAAAGGCTAAGGAAAAAGGAAAGGTTGTTAAGGTTCATATTAAGATTGATACAGGCATGAGGCGCCTTGGGATTCCTTGTAATGAGGCTGTGGAGTTTATTAAAAGGATACGGGATTTGCAAGGAATAGACATAGAAGGGATTTTGACTCATCTATCATGTGCTGATGAAATAAAAAGCGGCTTTACAGATACTCAGCTATCAAGTTTTAATAAGGTCTTAAAGGAGATAGATTCGATAGGGCTTAAGGTGCCTTTAATTCATGCCGCTAACAGCGCAGCGATTATCAACTATCCAGAGTCATATTTTTCTATGGTTAGGCCTGGAATTATGCTTTATGGTTCCTGCCCAGGAGAGAAAAAAAGGGATATAGAACTAAAACCGGTTATGGCATGGAAAACAAGAATAATTGATATTTCAAAAGTCGGCAAGGGGGAAGGCATAGGTTACGGACAGAGATATTTCACCAAGAGGAAAAGCACGATTGCCACCCTTCCTGTAGGGTATACGGACGGATACAGCCGTCTCCTTTCTAATAAAGGAAAGGTTATTATACATGGGAAGAAAGTCCCTATTGTAGGAACGATCTGCATGGATATGTGTATGGTTGATGTATCGGATATCCCCAATGCTAAGGTAGGGGATGAGGTTGTACTTATGGGAAGACAGGAGAATGAAAAAATAACCGCTGAAGAGATAGCAGATCTCATGAATACTATATCATACGAAGTATTTTGTAAAGTGAGCAAGAGAGTTCCAAGGGTATATAAGGAGAGGAAGGTATATGCTAAGATGGCTTGATTTGTTGGGTGAATCAATCATAAATTTTGTCAACGAGGTGGGAAGAGTTCTTCTTCTTTCATGGACAACACTCACATGGTTATTCAGGCCTCCTCTAAGAGCCAAGCTTACATTTAAACAGATGGAACAGGTAGGAGTAAACTCATTACCTGTAATCTTAATAACAGCAACCTTTACAGGTATGGTCTTAGCACTTCAGAGCTTCGTAGGCTTTAAGAGATTTAATGCAGAAAGTATGGTTGGAACGGTAGTGGCATTATCAATGACTAGGGAATTAGGCCCTGTTCTAACAGGTTTGATAGTGGCCGGAAGGGCTGGTTCTGCTATGGCTGCAGAGCTGGGCACGATGAAGGTAACAGAGCAGATTGATGCCCTTTATACCTTGGCCACAGACCCTGTTAAATATTTGATTGTTCCAAGGTTCATTGCAGGGCTCATCATGCTTCCTCTTCTGACTATTATATGTGATATTACAGGCATATTAGGAGGTTACTTTGTCTCTGTTAATATCCTAGGGGCGAATCCAATCTCGTATATTAGAAGAACCGAGCAGTATCTGGAGTTCAATGATATCTATTCAGGTCTCTTAAAGGCATGTGTCTTTGGAATGATTATTGCTTTAATAGCCTGTTATCAAGGCTTCTATACTAAGGGAGGAGCAGAGGGTGTTGGTAGGGCAACGACAAAGGCGGTGGTTATATCTTCTATGTTGATCCTGATATTCGATTATATCCTAACGGCATTATTATTTTGATACTTAAGGATAACTTATCTATGATTAAGATAATAGACCTTCATAAGTCCTTTGATAGCAATCATGTTTTACGGGGGATTGACCTCGAAATTCATAAAGGGGAAAGCATGGTAATTATCGGAATGAGCGGATCGGGGAAAAGTGTCCTTCTTAAGCATATTATTGGATTATTGAAACCTGATAAGGGAAAGATTATCGTGGACAATGTTGAAGTATCCTCGTTAAACGGGAAGGAGTTAAATGAATTCAGAAAAAAGTTTGGCATGCTCTTTCAAGGGGCTGCCCTCTTTGATTCTTTAACCATAGGAGAAAATGTTGGTTTTCCCCTAAGAGAGCATACAGATTTCTCTGAAAGGGAAATAAGGATTAAGGTAAAGGAAAAATTAGAGATGGTGGGGTTAGAGGATATTGAAGGTCTCTTTCCATCAGAGTTAAGCGGAGGAATGAAAAAGAGAGTAGGGCTTGCCAGGGCTATTGCCATGGAACCAGAGATTTTATTGTATGATGAGCCGACGGCTGAACTTGACCCTATTTTGACCGACTCGATTAATGTTTTGAACATTGAAATGAAGCAAAGGCTAAATATTACCTCTATCACAATCACCCATGATATAACAAGTGCCTATAAGATTGCTGATAGGATTGCCATGCTTCATGAAGGCAAAATCATCACCACGGGAACACCAGATGAGATAAAAGCTTCTGATAATCCTGTGGTCAAACAATTTGTAACAGGGAGTTCTGAAGGACCCATATCTGTAAAGTAATAATGAGGGCGTATAATCTTAAATCATAGGGAGGAATGAGAATGAGACTGTTAACCTCAGAGGCTAAAGTAGGACTGTTTGGACTTTTAGCCTTTTTGATTCTCTTATATATGACAATAACGGTTGGAGAGCTCAGTCTTTTTAAGGAAAAAGGAGATGTCATCATTGCCTATTTTAATAATGTTGCAGGATTGGATAGAAAGTCGATTGTTAGGGTTTCAGGTGTGGAGGTGGGCAAGGTAGAAAGCATTACCCTGGACAAGGGCAAAGCAAGGGTAGCATTGCGGTTTGATAAGAAAGTCATTTTGAGAGAAGACGCTATTGCGTATATCAAGTCAGAGAGCTTTTTGGGTGAAAAGTATGTGGAGGTCAGTCCTGGTTCTCCTGATAAGCCTGTGCTGAAGCCTGGAAGTATAATAAAGGTTGGCGAAGGAGGTGCTGATTTAGATGGATTGATGGAAAAGTTTGATGGAATGGCTGAAGACATAAGGTCAGTTATCAAACCTCTAAAGGAGATATTTGCCTCTGAAGAAGGAAAAGAGGATTTTAAAGGGCTTTTTAAAAATTTGAATTCCGCGGTTAAGAGTCTTAATGAAACTGTTTTTTCTGATAAGGAGAAGTTAAATAGAATCGTAGATAATTTTGATAAGATGTCAGAGGACTTTAGGTTCTTAGGCGAAAATACGGTTCCACGTTTAGATCGTATTGCCAAGAAAATAGAGAGTGGAGAGGGAACCCTTGGGAAATTGGTTAATGACGATACGCTCTACAATGAGGCTAAAAAGACATTGGATAATTTAAGAGAGAGTGTTCCTAAATTAAAGGAGTCATTGGATAATTTTTATGAGATTTCCCAGAAGGTAGGCAAGGGAGAGGGGAGTTTGGCAAAGTTGATCAATGATGAAACCCTTTATAATGAGACCAAAGATGCCATTGAAAATTTAAACACGATTACAAAGAAGATCATCAAAGGAGAAGGGACTATCGGGAAGCTCTATACGGATGATTCCCTGTATGTCGAAGCAAGAAATGCCCTAAAAAAGCTGAATAGAACCGCTGAGGGAATGGAAGAACAAGCACCTGTATCGGTTCTGGGTGTTATGCTCGGTTTTCTCTTTTAATAAAAAAACCTAACAGGAGTCGTGATCATAAGAAATTTTACAACTTTTATATCAAGATATCGTTACTTATCCCTTATTTTTATTCTCTCTTTTTTAACCTTACCCCCTAAGTTATATGGTAACCCCACCAGTGAAGAGCAGGATAATCCGCAAATATATTTAGAGGAAAAAGATGAAAGAAAAATCATTAACCTCTGGCCTTTTATATATTATGACAAGGATAAAAAAAAGAATGCTAAAGAAATAAATCTCTTGGGCCCTTTTTTTACCTATAAAGATAACCCTGATAAGAGAGAGGTTGGTCTTAGCCCATTTTTCTATAAAATTAAAGATAAAGCTGCGGAAAAAGAAGATACAGAGTTCTTATATCCTCTTGGAAAAAATAAAGTAAGGGATGGGGAAAAAGACTTTAGGATTACTCCTTTAATTTCATCGAAAAAGAGAGAGGACGAAAGATTTAATTTTTTACTTCTTTACGGGGGAAAGACAGAAAAAGGAGAGAATTATGGAGGGGTTTTCCCCCTTGCTGGTAACTTAAAGGATAGGTTCGGCAAGGATGACGCCCACTTTTTTTTATGGCCGCTCTATTCGAGATCAACAAAGGGGGATGTAAAAAAGACCAATATCTTGTGGTTTATATTTGAGCATGAAAAGGGAGAAAACCAAAAAGGTCTGCAGTTATGGCCTTTTTTTGGGTATAGAGAAAAAGAGGGTATCTATAGAAAGAATTTTTATCTCTGGCCCTTCTTTTTTTCAGAGGATACAGGTTTAAATACTGAAAGTCCAACAAAGACAAGGATATTTTTTCCTTTTTACAGTTCTATGAAATCCAAAGATCGAACTTCAACAACCATACTCTGGCCGTTCTTTTCCCATACTGTGGATAGAGAGAAAAGATATGAGAATCATAGCTTCTTTCCTATTTTTTCAAAGACAAAGGGGGATGATAGAAAGGGCTTCCGGATTTTTCCTATCTATGGATATAAAGAGAGGAAGGATTACAAAAAATCATTTTTTCTTGCACCCCTATACTGGTCTCAGGAAGAGGATGGGGCAGATTATAAAAGGACAACAAAGAGATTTCTCTTTATTAATAAAGATCAACAGAAGGTCTGGCAGGAAAAGAATAAGAGCAAAAGAGAGGTTCATTTCTGGCCTTTATTCAATTATAAAAGAAAAGAAGATAGTTCAATCAAGTTTTCTCTTCCCTATCTCTTTCCTATTCGAGATGAAGGGATTGAGAGAAACTATCCTTTTTTGACTCTTTACAGATATGAGAAGGATGTTGATGGGTCTTCATCATGGGATCTTTTATGGAAGTTAATGAGCAGAGAAAAATCAAATCAAAATTCTCGTTTTGAGCTTGCTTATATCTTTGATTATTATAAAAATGGCTTAGATAATAATCTTGATCTATCTTTGTTAAAGGGATTGATCAAGTTTAGAAATAATGCCGATAGAAAATCTCTTCATCTCTTTTATCTTCCTTGGGGTTTTAAATGGGGAAGCTCTAGTTCTAACCAAGAATAACTTCTCCTTTCTGGTCAATTTTCATTACTCTTTAAAATCTTATGTTAATAAAGCAAGATAAACTTATGCTTGACAAAGAGGGCTTTGATAATAATAATTGTGTAATTTTATAATGGCTTAAGCGGTGAAAAGAATGATGTTAAAGAGAATGATGATCATTATATTCGGATTCTTCCTTAGTATCTATGGATGTACTCCTCAAAGATTAGCAATAAATGCAGCGGCTTCCCTTATCGATTTTAATCTTATCTCTTTTAATGAAGAAGAGGATCCAGAATTAGCTAAGATAGCAGGTGCCTCAAACCTAAAGCTTCTAGAAGGATTGATTAAGGCCGATCCTTCAAATGAAAGGCTTCTAATCTGGGCTGCACAAGCTTTTGGCGGTTATGCTTTTTTGTTCGTTGAAGACGATGATTCTAAAAGGGCAGAAATGCTTTATAAAAGAGGGGCGGATTACGGGTTGAGGGTATTAAAAAAGAAGGGAGGTTTCAAAAAGGCGCTTAAGGGAGACATTGAAGAATTTAAAAGCTCTTTGAAGGATTTTGATAAGGAGGATATATCCTCCCTTTTTTGGACAACCTATTGCTGGGGGGGATGGATCAATCTGAACAGGGATTCTCCTCAGGCATTGGTAGGTATTCCAAAAGTAAAGCTCTTAATGGAGAGGATCTTAGTGTTAAATGAAGAGTATTATTATGGGAGTCCGCATCTTTTATTGGCAACCTACTACTCAAGCAGACCAAGGATGCTTGGTGGAGACCCTGAAAAGGCAAAGCATCATTTTGAAAGGGCTGTTTCTTTGAGTAAAGGAAAATTTTTAATAAGCTATTTTCTATATGCCAGATTCTATGCGGTTCAGGTGCAAGACGAAGAACTATTTAAGAGATTAATCGATAAAGTATTGGAGACCTCACCCGATATATTACCTGAACAGAGATTATCTAATCAAGTAGCAAAGAGAAAGGCAAAGGGGTCTCTAAGGGATATGGCTCAATATTTTTAGGAGATTGTATTCAAATGAAACTCTTTATAAAGATTGTATTACTCGCTTTATTTCTTATGGCTAATGATACCCTCCATGCATCGCAGTATGAAATCAAATTCTCCACACTAGCCCCTGAGGGATCTACATGGATGAAGGTGATGAGAGAGTTAGATAAGAGTGTTCAGGAGGCCACAAAGGGAAATTTAAAATTTAAGATCTTTCCTGGGGGTGTTTCAGGTGATGAAAAGGATGTTCTACGCAAGATGAGACTGGGACAAGTCCATTCCGCTGCTTTTACCGGTGTGGGTTTGGGTGAGGTCCTCCCTTCAATTCGGGTTCTCGATCTTCCCTTTCTTGTTCGAAGTTATAAAGAGGTCGATTATCTCCGTCAAAAATTATATCCGTTTTTTTATGATTCCTTTGAGAAAAAGGGTTTTGTCCTGCTTGCCTGGGCAGAGGTCGGTTTTGTCTATTTCTATTCCAAGGAAAAGATAGCTTCGATCCAAGACATGAAAAGACTCAAGATGTGGGTGTGGGAAGGAGACCCATTAGCCAGTGAGTTCTTTAAGGCCATTAATGTCAACCCTATTCCTCTCTCTGTTCCTGATGTGCATACATCCTTGCAGACAGGACTCATAGAGGCAGCTTATACCTCTCCCCTCGGTGTGATTGTGCTTCAGTGGTTTACAAAGATAAGATTTATGCTCGATCTTCCTATGACCAATGCTACGGCTGCTATTCTTATAAAAAAGAACACCTTTGATAAACTTCCCAAAGAGATGCAGGATATCCTTAAGCAAAAGACAGAAGAGCATATGAGAAGACTGGTTACTCTTACGAGAAAGGATAATAATCAATCCATTGAGGTTTTAAAAAAGAATAGGATAGAATTGGTGTCCCCTTCAAAGGGTCAAATTGAAGAATACAATCAAGCGGGAAAGAGTGTGAGGGAGATGCTTATAGGTAAGCTTTATAACAGGGAGCTTCTCGAAAAGGTGATTCATAACTTAGAGGAATTTAGAAAGAAGCCCTGAAAAAAATTTAGGGCAGAATTATTTTCCCCATTCAATTTGGCCTTTTTCTTTTTATTATCTAAGGCCCTTTTGGAAATTATCCTTAAATTGTTAAGAGATTATAAATTTATGTTTTTTCAACTTTTCTTGATAAAGAAATTATTTTTATATGCAAATTTTTAAAGATATTGATCAATTTTTGAAAAGGGTTGAGGAGACCATTTTAATATCTTTTGTGATACTTATGGTCTTCTTGGCATTTTTCCAAGTTGTTCTTAGAAATATCTTCTCAGCTGGCATTATCTGGGCAGATATATTTTTAAGGCACCTTGTACTCTGGATCGGTCTTTTGGGCGCGGTTTTGGTAACCAGTGAGCGAAGACATATCAAAATAGATATTTTTTCAAAATTCTTCTCCGAAAAAGCACAACCCAAGATTTATCTAGGCATGGATACCCTTTCCCTCTTTGTTACGATCTTGCTTACAAAGGCCTCCTACACATTTGTAGTATCAGAGAAACTCGGAGGAAGCCTTCTCTTTTTAAATATACCTACATGGGTAATGGAATCAATCATACCGATTGCCTTTGCCCTTATATCTCTTCATTTCTTAATCAGGATATTTGAGGGGATTTATGAAATTGTAAGAAAGGAATCTCGATGACATTTCTTGTTGGATTGATCCTTTTATTGGCTTTGCTTGGTGTCCCCCTTTTTGTTGTGATATCTTCGATTGCTCTCTTGGGATTCTACAGCATCGATATCAATTCAGCTGCTATCATTGTTGAGATGTACAGGATGACCAGTTCCTCCACCCTTATAGCCATTCCCCTCTTTACATTAGCGGGCTATATTATGGCTGAAAGCAATACGCCTCTTCGTCTTGTCAATCTCTCAAAAGCCTTTTTCGGTTGGCTACCTGGCGGGTTGGCTATAGTTACATTAGTAGCATGCGCCTTTTTTACGGCCTTTACTGGGGCTTCTGGTGTTACCATTATTGCTCTAGGCGGTATTCTTTATCCCATACTCCTAAAGGAGAAGTATCCCGAGGGATTTTCTCTTGGGCTTATCACATCATCTGGAGGTTTGGGCCTTCTCTTTCCTCCTAGCCTCCCGATTATCATGTACGGTCTTATCGCTCAAACCAGTATAGATAAACTATTTGTGGCTGGTATCATCCCAGGCCTTATTTTGATAGCTGTTCTTTCTCTTTATAGTGTCAAAAAAGGTTACTCATCAAAGGTGCCGAAGGAACCCTTTTCTTTTGAAAATGCTATAAAATCTGTTAAAGAAGCTGTCTGGGAGATTCCCCTTCCCTTTATTATTCTTATTGGTATTTATGGAGGCTACTTTACGGCAAGTGAGGCTGCTGCAATAACAGCCTTTTATATCCTGATTGTAGAGGTCTTTATATATAAAGACCTCAATCTCTTTAAAGATATCCCGCGCATCACCAAAGAGAGCATGCTGCTTGTTGGTGGTATCCTGATTGTCTTAGGTACAGCCTTGGGTCTCACTAATTTCCTCATTGACCAGCAAATACCGATGAAATTACTAGGTTTTATGAAGACCTATGTAACACATAAGATCGTATTCTTAATCTTATTAAACATTTTTCTCCTTATGGTGGGGTGCCTCATGGATATATTTTCTGCTATCATCGTGGTGGTACCCCTCATCATCCCTATTGCAAAAGACTTTGGAATACATCCTATACATTTAGGCATCATTTTTCTCACCAATTTAGAGATCGGATATTCTACACCTCCTGTGGGCATCAATCTCTTTATCTCCAGTTTTAGATTTAAAGAGCCTGTTTTAAAATTATACGGAGCGACCTTACCCTTTGTTGCCATACGCCTTCCTATCCTTATTCTCATAACATATCTACCTATTTTAAGCTTGAAGTTAGTAGAAATAATCTGGGGGAGTTATTAAAATTATCTTGTTTGTAGGATAACAGTAATGTCACATAATTTTAAAATTATTCATCAAGAAAAATATACAAAAGCGAGGCTTGGCAAGATAACCACACCTCACGGAGAATTTATAACCCCTACCTTTATGCCAGTAGGAACTCAGGCCACAATAAAAACATTGACCCCTGAAGATATAACAAAGTGTAATGCGGATATCATATTAGGCAATTCTTATCATCTCTATTTAAGACCGGGTCATAAAATAATAGAGGAAATGGGAGGGCTCCATAGGTTCATGAATTGGTATGGGCCTATATTGACGGATAGTGGGGGATTTCAAGTATTCAGCTTGGGTTTGCTTAGAAGAGTCTTTTCAAATGGGGTGAGGTTTAAATCCCATATTGATGGAACAGATCATCAATTTTCTCCAAAAAAAAGTATTGAGATTCAAGAAGCTTTGGGTGCTGATATCATAATGGCTTTTGATGAATGTATTCCTTACCCTTCCCTATATGAATATACCCTTGCATCTACAGAATTGACAACAAAATGGGCAAGAAGCTGTAAAAAGGCTTATCGAAATAAAAACCAGTCTCTTTTCGGAATAGTACAGGGGGGAATGTTTAAAGATCTAAGAGAGAGGAGCGCAAAAGACTTAGTATCCCTTGATTTTGATGGGTACGCTATTGGGGGATTGAGTGTTGGAGAGCCTAAGGAGTTAATGTATGAAATGCTGGGGTTTACTTTACCTTTTATTCCTTATGATAAACCTAGATATATTATGGGACTCGGAGAACCTGAAGACATATTGAGAGCGGTTGTTCATGGGGCGGATATGTTTGATTGTGTTATCCCAACAAGAAATGCCAGGAATGGAGGCCTTTTTGCCCATAATGGCAAGATAGCAATAACAAATTCTTGTTATATAAAAGATGATCGTCCAATCGATCCATTATGTGATTGCTATACATGTCAAAATTATTCAAGGGCTTATTTAAGACATCTGTTTATTTCGAGGGAAATTTTAGCCTTAAGATTAAATACCATCCATAATATCTTTTTCTTCACAAGACTGATGGAAAAAACGAGAAAAGCAATAGAGATGGATAAACTATCAGATTTTATTGATAATTTTGAACAGATCAATAATACCAGAAAGATATACCAAAAATAGTTTTTTGTTAAATAGTTGACAATCTCTTGAGAATTTGATATTTTTTCACTTTTAAAATCTTGTTGATAACTAACGAGTTCAGCAAATAAGGGGGTGAGGATATTGTTCATTGATTCAGTTTATGCCATGGGTGGTTCACCACTTCAAGGAGGTGGAAGTACTTTCAGTGCTTTTGTACCTCTTATCTTAATCTTTGTCATATTCTATTTTCTTTTGATCAGGCCACAACAGAAAAAACAGAAAGATCATAGAAGGATGATCGATAGCTTAAAAAAGGGTGATGAAGTCGTAACATCAGGAGGAATTCACGGGAGTATAGCAAAGGTTAAAGACGACATAGTACATCTTGAGGTGTCTGAACAGGTGAAGCTGAGAGTCAGTAGGTCAGCCATAGCCATGATCAAGAAGAAAAGTGAATAGATAAATATTTTATCTTTAAGTTGAGAATTATACCGGTTAACCGTTGTTTTTGATCATTAACTTTATATAATCGGTCGAGTTCTTTATAATTTCTATTACTTAAAAAACAATTTTTTTAGAAGTAGGGAATGGGTATGAAAAGGAATTTGATGTGGAGAATATTACTCATCATTTTTATTCTTGTAATCTCTCTTTGGTCTGCCACGCCTTTAAAAGAAAAGATAAAATTAGGTTTAGATCTCCAAGGTGGTATGCATCTTATTCTGGAGGTAGAGACGGAAAAGGCAGTGGAAAACGCTGTTGAGAGGATAGTGGATAATATAAGAAGTGATCTCAGAAAAGAAAGGATAAGACAGGTAAGTATAAAGAAAGATGAAAAAAACAATATTATTTTTGAACCGATATCTGATCGGGACTTAAAAAAGATTGAGAAGATAATAAAGAGTTATTCTTTAGAGAGAGCATGGGAGGACAAGGAAGGTCATATAGCCTATTCCTTTATGGGTCGAAATGTAAAAAGAATTAAAGAAAATGCAGTTGACCAGGCATTAGAAACGATTCGCAACCGTATTGACCAGTTTGGAGTAGCAGAACCAACACTACAAAGACAGGGGAAGAAGAGGATTCTTATTCAACTTCCTGGGGTGAAAGATCCTGATAGGGCTATAAACTTAATAGGAAAAACAGCATTGTTAGAGTTTAAACTGGTTGATGAAGATCATAGTATAGAGGAGGCTTTAAAAGGAAAAATCCCTCAAGGATATGAAATTTTATATGAAAAAAAGATTGATAAAGTGTCTGGAAAAGTAACACAAAGACCCCATCTCTTAAAAAAGAGGACACTCCTTACAGGAGAATATCTTACCAATGCCGAGGTAAGAATAGATTCACGACAGTTCAATGAACCTTATGTCCTTATAAACTTTGATAAAACAGGGGCTCGTATCTTTAAGAAGATAACAGGTGACAATGTAGGAAAAGGACTTGCTATTATTTTAGATAGAAATGTCTATTCAGCCCCTGTGATTAGAGAAAAAATTCCTGGCGGAAGTGCTCAGATATCTGGTTCTTTTACGATGGAGGAAGCTCATGATCTTGCTATTGTCTTAAGGGCAGGTGCCTTGCCTGCTCCAGTAAAGATTCTGGAAAACAGGACTGTTGGACCATCTCTTGGTAAGGATTCTGTTGAAAAAGGGATAAACTCCATGATATTGGGGGGTATTTTAGTAATAGTTTTTATGTTTATTTATTACAGGTTATCGGGTTTAGTAGCGGACGGAGCGCTCATATTGAATATTTTACTCCTTGTGGGTGCAATAGGATATTTTAGGGCTACCTTGACCCTTCCAGGTATAGCAGGAATTATATTGACAATCGGAATGGCAGTTGATGCCAATGTATTGATATTTGAGAGGATTCGAGAGGAATTAAGGTTAGGAAAAACAGTGAGGGCAGCTGTGGATGGAGGTTTTTCAAAGGCATTTCGAACGATTCTTGATGCAAATGTGACGACACTGATAGCTGCCATTTTCCTCTTTCAATTTGGAACTGGGCCAGTTAAAGGTTTTGCGGTTACCCTTATAATAGGAATAATCGCCAGCATGTTTACAGCTATCTTTGTTTCTAGGGTTGTATTTGATCTTGTTCTCAGCAGAGTAAGGGTGAAAAAGTTAAGCATATAATGACTTTTAGGAGTGAGAAATAGAATAATATGGAAATTATAAAGCCAGGTATCAATATTAATTTTATTAGCAAAAGGAAAACTTTTCTCATTTTATCATCTGCAATCATTATTGTCGGAATCAGCTCATTTTTAATAAAGGGGGGATTTAACTACGGGATTGACTTTGTAGGGGGGACTTTAGTTCAGTTAAGATTTCAAAAAGATATTAAAATAGATGAAATTAGAGAGGGACTTAGAGGTGTAGATTTAGGAGACAGTGTTATCCAACATTTTGGTAATGAAAAGGAAATCTTAATCAGGGTAGAGAAATCAGAATCTGGCCTTGAGGGGATGCAAGGAGATATTAAGAGAGCTCTAGCGGAATCTCCTGATCTAGGAAAATTTGAGGTTGAGAGAACAGAAATGGTTGGTCCCCAGGTTGGAAAGGATTTGAGAAGAAAAGCATTATTAGCTATATCTTATGCCCTTTTAGGGATTGTTTTTTATGTTGCATGGAGATTTGAGTTTAAGTATGCAGTGGCTGCTATTATTGCATTGCTCCATGATGTTTTGTTTACCTTAACTGCCTTTTCATTGACAAATAGAGAGATTAATCTTCCTATTATTGCAGCCCTATTGGCTATCATCGGCTATTCTCTAAACGATACAATAGTTGTCTTTGATCGAATCAGAGAGAACCTAAAGGTTCGAAAGAAAGAGGCCTATGAGGTAACAATTAACAATAGTATTAATGAGACCCTCAGTCGGACATTGTTGACTTCCCTAACGACTCTCATTGTTCTCGTGGTCCTCTTTTTCTTGGGGGGCGAGGTAATCAATAATTTTTCCTTTGCCCTCATCGTAGGGGTAATCGTCGGAACATATTCTTCTATTTTTATTGCCAGCCCCATCTTAGTAATGTGGCGGTCTAAGTCAAAACGTAAAGCTTTATAAAGATTATTTAAACATTTTCTGTATTTCAAGTTTCTCCTTGACAAGAAAAAAAAAAGATGTATATTAATACTTTTTTAAAAATAGAGAATAATTTATTCATCTATAAATGTCTAAAAAAGATTTCTTCATACCCAATAATTTTGGGGGGTTGCCTTTAAAATATTCAAATCATGAAGGTTCAAGAGTACTAATTATTCCCATTCCTTATGAACGAACCGTTTCTTATAGAAAAGGAACAAGAAAGGGTCCTCGAGCCATTATTGAGGCTTCAAAAAATCTTGAGCTTTATGATGAGGAACTCAAGGAGGAAATATATAAAATAGGAATTCATACCTTAAATGAAATAAAACCTCTTTGTGATGATCCAAAGGAGATGATTGAAAAGGTATTTGAAATTATTTCACCAGAGGTAAAGGTGGGGAGATTAGTTATTACTCTGGGGGGTGAACATTCTATTACGATTGCTTCTGTTAAGGCTCATAGAGAAAAATTTAAAAATCTTTCAGTATTACAATTAGATGCTCATGCCGATTTAAGAGATTCCTATTGTGGAACAAAATATAGTCATGCCTCCGTGATAAGAAGAATACTGGATTTTACCCCTGTTACTCAGGTGGGTATAAGAAGCCTTTCTAAAGAGGAGGCAGACTTTGTCAAAAAGAGAAAAAGAGTAGTGTTTTTTGCTAAAGACATCTTTAAAAATAAGACCTTTTTTGAAGAGATTATGTCTTCTCTCTCTGAAGAGGTCTATCTAACTATAGACCTTGATGTCCTTGACCCCTCTATTATGCCTTCTGTGGGGACTCCTGAACCTGGTGGATTCCAGTGGTATGACATATTGAATTTCCTTCACACTCTTTCTCAAAGAAAAAAAATTGTTGGATTCGATGTTGTTGAATTGGCTCCAATATCAGGCAATGTCTCCCCTGATTTTTTAGCAGCAAGACTCATATATAAGTTAATAGGGTACATATTTAAAGGAAATTAGATTTAATCTTTAATTTGGAGAACAAAAATGGTTTCAAGCAAAGAATGGGAGGGACAAAAGAAGGTATTATTAGAAAAGAGGAAATATCTTTTAAAGAAAATATCTGAAAAAAAGTCTACTGAAGATAGTGCCTTAGAACTGGGTCATGGAGATGATTTAGATAAAGCATCGGCTTCAAGAGATTTAGAGATACATTATATGTTAAGCAGTAGAGAAAGAGAAGAGTTAAAGGCAATAGATGAGGCTTTAAGAAAGATAGAAGACAAAGATAAAACGTATGGCATTTGTGACATGTGTAGTAAGAAGATAAGCAAAAAGAGACTGTTGGCTTTACCTTTAACACCCTATTGCAGAGACTGTCAGTCAGAAATGGAAATGGAATCTAAAGAGATATGAGAATTTAACAATCATAAGAATTCGTGTATTACGAATCTTTTTTAAAATCCGCTATTTTATCTTTGAAACAGAAAAGAATTCTTAAGCTTTCCAGGAACAATCTTTCCTAAGATTGTCTTTTTCTTTGCACCAGTTACAAGGGGTAGATTATTTGGAATCCCAGAGATTGTTTCATTAGCAAGAATGCCAAATGCCATAGCCTCGAGTGCATCGGAAGAATAATGATAGTCCTCCATTGTATGAATTGATAGAGGTGCCAACCCCTTTTTTAACCAGGATAGTAAAGTAAGATTTTTAGTTCCTCCACCCCCGAAGATAATTCTCGAGAGATTAAATCTTGGGAGAACAAATAGTTTATAATTTAAAATAATAGAATCTGATGTAAAAGCAGTTACCGTACTTATCAGATCATTATCACTTATATTATACTTCTCTGCAATTTTTAAAATCCTATCAATAAAGTGATTTCCAAATTCTTCTCTACCAGTAGATTTTGGAGGAGGTTTTGTAATATAGGGATGATTCATAAGGATATCAAAAAGCCTTTTGTCAACCTTCCCTTTTGAAGCCCACTCTCCCATTTCATCATATTTTTTATGATTTCTTGTAAGTTTTGAAATAATTCCATCAATAGCCATATTACCTGGTCCTGTATCAAAGGCAATGACTTTGTCAATATCATTATTGTCAGGAATTACAGTAACATTACTTATTCCTCCTATATTATGGACAGCCCTCGTCTCTTTTTTATTCCTAAAAAGGAGGTAGTGTACATAAGGCGTTAAGGGAGCCCCCATTCCTCCAGCAGCAATATCTCTTGGTCGGAAATCAGATACAGTAGTTATTCCTGTCATTTCAGCTATTATAGATGGCTCACCTATCTGAAGAGTTGAGGGTGTTTTTGCATTTTTTTTAGATGATTGATGAGGCATATGATAGATAGTTTGTCCATGAGAACCTATGAGGGCTATATCTCTTTTTTTCATTTTGCTTTTTTTAATAATTTTTAAAGCTGCTCCAGCAAATACCTTCCCTAAAAGGAAATTTAAAGAACAGATTTGGTCTACCCTTGAACTATCTGGAGATGATGCCTTCAGTATCTCCTTTTTTATTTTAGCTGGGTAGGGAAAGGTCTGAAAATCGACTAATTTAACCTTTGAATTTAATCCAAAGCCTTTTATATTTACGATAGCTGCATCGACTCCATCAGCAGAAGTTCCTGAAACAAGGCCAATCACGTTTTTATCATCCATAGTTCTTGACTTTGTATAACGTTTTGTAATATAGTATATTACATAAATTTAGGAAAATATTAACACTAATCTTCTCTTATGTAAATAGAGAGTTTCGGCTTGAAAATAGGAGAACATGATATGAAGATACGGAAGGCGGTTTTCCCAGCAGCAGGATTAGGAATAAGATTTCTTCCAGCGACTAAGGCATCGCCAAAAGAGATGATACCCTTGGTTGATAAACCTTTAATTCAATATGTGATTGAGGAGGCAGTGGCTGCTGGTATTGAGGATATAATACTCGTAACGGGTAAGGATAAGAGGGCGATCGAGGATCATTTTGATACCTCTTTTGAGTTAGAATATGTATTAAAGGCAAACCGTGACTACTCTCGTCTAAAAGAAGTCCAAAAAATTTCAAACATGGTTACACTCTGTTATGTTCGTCAAAAAGAGGCGCTTGGTCTTGGTCATGCGATCTTGTGTGCCAAAGATATTGTTGGAAATGAACCCTTTGCAGTCCTATTGGGTGATGACATTATTCATTCCAGGAAACCGTGTATAAAACAGATGATGGATATTTACGAAAAGATTCAATCATCTATTATAGCTGTAGAGAAAGTAAATAAAAAGGAAGTTCATAAATATGGTATCATAAAACCTAAGAAATCAGGAGAAAGACTCTGGGAGATATTAGATCTCATTGAGAAACCAAAGATCGGCAATGCCCCATCGAACATGGCAATCATTGGACGATATATATTAACACCAGAGATATTTGATTTACTTAAAAAAACAAAGCCGGACAGAAAAGGAGAGATACAGCTGACTGATGGATTGAAGCTATTACTCAAAACTCAAAAGATATATGGTTATCACTTTGAAGGCAAGAGATATGATGCAGGTGATAAGCTTGGCTTTTTAAAAGCAACAGTGGAATATGCTCTCATGCGTCCTGATCTGGGTAGTGAATTTCGAGCTTATCTTAAGGGTTTAAAATTATAAAGTATTAGCAGAATTTTTTAAAGGATCTTTTTAGAAGAGTTTCATTTATGAAAGAAAAAAACTCCAGAAAGAAGACAGATCATAAGATTCCCAAAACATTACCTCTTTTACCTGTAAGAGATATAGTTATATTTCCCTATATGGTTACTCCTTTATTTGTTGGGAGAGAACGTTCTATACAAGGGGTGAATTATGCGCTTGCTAATGATAGGATGATAATGTTGGTTAGTCAGAAAGAACCAGATATAGAAGATCCCCAACCAGAAGATATGTACAATATTGGAACCGTTGCTACGATTGTAAGGATGCTAAAATTACCAGATGGAAGGATAAAGATTTTAGTACAGGGCTTAATAAAGGCGAGGATTTTGAAATACATTCAGCAGGATCCTTTTTCCATTGTTGACATAGAATCCATAAAAGAACCACCAGAACCTAAAAAATCATTAAAACTAGAAGCAATGATGAGGAGTATAAAAGACCAATTAGATAAGATTATTTCTTTGGGGAAGGTTATTTCTCCAGATACTTTAGTAGTGGCTGATAGCTTGGAATCACCAGGTAGACTCGCAGATCTCATAGCATCTAATATCGGACTGAAGGGTCAAGAAAGTCAGTCTATTCTTGAGATAACCGATCCAGAGAAAAGGCTAAAGAAGGTAGTTGAGTTGTTAAATAAAGAATTGGAACTTATGAACATGCAACACAAGATTCAAAACAAAGCAAAGGAAGAGATGTCAAAGACCCAAAGAGAATATTTTTTAAGAGAACAGTTAAGGGCTATTCAAAAAGAGTTAGGAGAAGTAGATGAAAAGACAGAAGAGATAAATGAGTTTAAAGATAAGATAGAGAAATCATTAATGCCTCCAGAGGTTGAGAAAGAGGCAAAAAGGCAATTAAAAAGGTTAGAGAGAATGCATCCTGACGCTTCTGAAGCTTCTGTTGTGAGAACATACTTAGAATGGTTGGTTGAAATGCCATGGAGTAAAGAAACGAAGGATAATTTAGAGATAAAAGAAGCCTCTGAAGTATTAGAGGAAGATCATTATAATTTGGAAAAGGTAAAAGAGCGAATCTTAGAATACTTAGCGGTTAGAAAATTAAAAGAGAAAATGAAAGGTCCTATCTTGTGCTTTGTTGGACCTCCTGGGGTAGGTAAAACCTCTCTCGGCAAGTCTATAGCTCGAGCTTTGGGTAGAGAATTTATAAGGATATCTTTAGGAGGGATAAGGGATGAAGCTGAAATTAGGGGACACAGAAGAACCTATGTTGGGGCCCTACCAGGAAAGATTATTCAGGGAATTCGTCAGGCAGATTCTAATAATCCAGTCTTTATGATGGATGAAATTGATAAAATTGGGACAGATTTTAGAGGTGATCCCGCTTCTGCATTATTGGAGGTCTTAGATCCAGAACAGAACAATACCTTCACTGATCATTATTTAGGGGTTCCCCTGGATCTCTCTAATGTGATGTTTATAACAACTGCTAATCTGAGCGATCCCATACCATCTGCTCTCAAGGATAGGATGGAGATTATTAATATTTCGGGATATACTGATGAAGAAAAGCTGAAGATTGCACAAAAGTATCTGATACCAAGACAAACGAATGAAAATGGAATCGAAGGAGATTATCTAAAGATATCTAACAAGGCTTTACTAAAGATAATAAATCAGTATACAAGAGAGGCTGGTCTTAGGAATCTTGAAAGGGAGATAGCGTCTATATGCAGAAAAGTAGCAATGAAGATCGCTGAAGGAGAAAAGAAGATTTATAGAATTAATACTGAAAATCTCCAAAAATATCTTGGGGTCAGAAAATTTCCATCAGAAATAGATAAGAGCAAAGACCAAGTAGGAGTTGCTACTGGATTGGCATGGACCCTTGCAGGGGGAGAGATTATCTATATTGAGGCAACATCAATGAAGGGGAAAGGAGTATTAACCCTTACAGGACAGTTGGGAGAAGTTATGCAGGAGTCGGCTAAGGCAGCTTTGAGTTATACACGTTCGAGGTCAAAAGAACTGGGATTAAGAGACGATCTCTATTCAAAAACAGATATTCATATCCATGTTCCAGCAGGGGCTATACCAAAAGACGGCCCTTCAGCTGGAATTACCATGGCAGCAGCATTAATCTCTTCTTTGATAAAGATACCTATAAAGAATGGTGTGGCAATGACAGGAGAGATAACCTTAAGGGGCAGGATATTGCCTATTGGTGGGATAAAGGAGAAGATATTGGCTGCAAAGAGAGCAGGAATTAAAAAAGTAATTTTACCTAAGTTAAACGAAAAGGATTTAGAAGAAGTGCCTCATAATGTAAAGAGAGGATTAGAACTCATTTTTGCAGAGGAAATGGATGAGATTTTAGATAAGTTTTTGGCAAAAAGATTAAAAAGAAAAATAAGGGCTTAGAGATGTTTCATATAAGTTCATTATTTAAAAACGGAAGATTAGCGATAAAATTGCCTAGCTCTAAAGAGATAAGAAAGTATGTTTTAAGTCAATTGAGACGCATGGTTGGATGCTTTTAATGGAAATAAAAGAGATAGGAGAGTTTAAGTTAATTGAAAAGATGAATAGACATATTGAAACTGACGAGAGGGTCTTTCTGGGTATCGGAGATGATTGTGCTGTTACAAAGTTTGATTCTAATTCTTTACTAATAACAACCACAGATATATTGATTGAGGGAGTTCACTTTCAATTAGACCAAATCTCACCTCAACAACTGGCTTTAAAATCCCTCGCAGTCAATCTAAGCGATATTGCATCCATGGGAGCAGTGCCTCTTTATGCACTAGTTTCTCTGGGTATCCCTTCATATATAACGGTAGAGTTTATAGACGATTTTTATAAAGGGTTGAGTGAGTATAGCAGAAAATACAATGTATCGATTATTGGAGGAGATACTGCTTTATCAAAATCAGGATTGATAATTAATATTGTATTATTAGGGAGGCAGTTTCAAGATCTTATCATTACCAGAGGGGGAGCTCAAGTCGGAGATAGTATCTTTGTGACAGGTACTTTAGGAGATTCTTTTGCAGGGTTAAAAGTTTTTGATATAAAGAAGAAAGATAAGATAAGCCCGAGACTTGAAAAATCTGCAGATTTTGTTATCAAAAGACACTCTTTTCCATCTCCAAGAATTGAGGAGGGAAAATTTTTAGCAGAGAATCAATTAGCCTCTTCTATGATAGACCTGAGTGATGGTATCGCTTCAGATATAAAGAGAATATCTGAGCAGAGTAAGGTTGGTGCAAGAATTCTTACAGAATCTATTCCAATCTCTAAAGAGATGAAAGAGTTGGTTAATTCTTTTGGAGAAGACCCTTTAGAATTTGCTCTTTACGGAGGAGAAGACTACGAGCTTTTATTTACGGTCAGGAAGCAAGACTTAGAAAGATTGACGACATTGAAAGAATCTCTCAATACTCCTATATCTCATATTGGAGAAATAGTGAAATTGGAAGAGGGGATAAATCTCGTACAGAAGGATAATACTTTATTCCCTCTGAACAGGACAGGGTATGAACATTTCAAAAGTTAAGTAATTTCTCTATATAAGGAATAAGGAATAAGGATTTGGATCCATCCCTTTTATTACGTTTAATTCTCTTAATCTTTTTGCTTTTGTTATCTGCCTTTTTCTCTGGTTCTGAAACAGCCCTTTTTTCAATTAATAAACATCAGATAAGAAAGTTTGAGGCAAGCAATAAGCTTTCCTGCCGGTGGGCATACTCTTTATTGAAAAATCCAAAAAATTTAATTATCACCCTATTGATAGGCAATGAGTGTGTAAATGTAGCAGTCTCAGTTACAATCACATCAATCATTTTAAGTTTTTACGGAAATGTATATCTGGCTATTATAATCGGATTAACCCTTTTATTAATATTTGGTGAAACAGTGCCAAAGACTCTTGGGATAATCTTTCCTGAAAAGTTTTCCCTATTAGTTGCAGGCCCCTTGAAACTTTTTTCTAAATTAATCAGACCCTTGAGAAAAGCTCTTGCGAAATTTGTTGATTTGGTGGGGCGCCTATTTGGTTTTCAATCAAAGGATTTGGGTTATGCAATTACAGAGGATGAGTTTAGAACCCTTGTTGATGTAGGACATGATGAGGGTGTCTTAGAGGTAGAAGAAAAGGAATTGATACATAAGGTATTTGAGTTTGGAGACACAAAGGTTTCTGAGGTTATGACACCCAGAACAGATATCTTTAGTATTGATATCGAAGAAAAGCCAGAAGAGATATTCTTGAAGTGTAAAGATACCCTTTTTTCTAGGATTCCTGTTTATGAGGAGAGCCTTGATAAAATAGTTGGCATACTCTACATAAAAGATCTCTTAACCTTCTATAGGAAAGATGTAAAGGAATTCAAATTGAAAGAATTTTTACATTCGCCATACTTTATTCCTGAAACAAAAAATGTAAATGAGCTGCTTAAGGAATTTCAGGCAAATAAGATCCACATGGCAATCGTAATGGATGAGTATGGAGGGGTTTCTGGACTGGTTACAATGGAGGATTTATTAGAAGAGTTGGTTGGAGAGATAACCGATGAATTTGATAAAGAAGAGAGTCTGATAAAGAAAATAGATGGAAATATATATAAGGTGTCTGCAATGATGCCGATTGATGAATTTAATGAAGTAATGAATTGTAAGATCGAAAGCAAAGATTTCGATACAATTGGAGGCTATATCTTTCATCTCTTTGGTAAGTTGCCTAAAAAAGGGGATTTAATCAGCTATGATGATTTTGTTTTTAAAGTTGAAAGGATGAAAGGCACGAGAATATTAGAGCTGAGGGTTGAAAGGAGGAAATGAAGTTTTGGATTTTCTCTTAACAATAATCATTATTTTATTGTGCTTGGCAAGCGAGGCATTTTTTTCTGGTTCAGAGATTGCAATTGTTTCTTCCGATAAAATCAGATTAAAAAATAAATCAGAAGAGGGATTACGATCTGCTAAGCTTGTAGAAAAAATGTTAGAAAAACCGGAATATCTATTAGCTACTACTCTGGTAGGGACAAATTTATCGTTAGTAATCAATACGGTAGTGGCTACATCAACAATGATTTATCTATTTGGTGCAAAAGGCGAGTTATATTCTCTTATTCTAATGTCTCTTTTAGTTTTAAACTTTGGTGAAATTCTCCCAAAAACCATATTTCAACATTATGCTGATAAACTCTCTCTTCGAGTCATTTACCCTATAAGATTTATGTCTTATTTGTTCTATCCAGTTATATTTATCCTGACAAGAATAACAAATTTTATCATTACATTCACACATGGAAAGATCAGTTCTAAAAATCCTTTTGTTACAAAGGAAGAGTTAGAGCATATTGTTAGAACGGGTGTCAAAAAAGGGAGTGATATAAAGGGTGAAGAAAAGAAAATGATAAAGAAGATATTTGGCTTTAGTGATACAACAGTAAAGGAGACTATGGTTCCTTTAGTAGATATTGTTGCACTAAGAGAAACATCTTTAGTGGAAGATGTGGTCAATATAGCTGAGAAATTTGGCTACTCGAGGATTCCTATATATAGCGAAAAAATATATAATATTATTGGTATAATAAATGTGTATGATGTTTTATTACTGCCAAAAGAGGAGAAAAAGATTTCTAATATTATTCGTCCAGTTTATTATGTTCCTGAATCTAAAAGAATAGACGATCTGTTAAAAGAATTTCAACGGGAAGGATTGCAGTTAGCTGTTGTCGTCGATGAATATGGGGGAACAATAGGAATTGTTACATTAGAAGACCTATTGGAAGAGATCGTCGGGGAGATACATGACGAATATGATTCAGAAAAGATTCTTTATGAAAGACTTGCTGATGGAAGTTGTTTAATCGATGCGAGGATGGAGATAGATGCCATAAATGAAAGATTAGGTTTTAATCTACCAAAAGGGGATTATGAAACCCTTGGAGGATTTGTTATTGATTACCTCCAGAGGATTCCTAAGATAGGTCGCATTATTAAATATGAAGATTTATCGTTAAAGATTGAAGATGCAAGTGATAGGAGAGTAAAGAGTATCAAGATCAGCAGAAATAAAGAGGGATAACGAAAGTTTTTTACATTAAGATTTGGAGATTATTCGTGAATCTTAAAGAACAGTTAAGAATAATAGAAAAAGGCACGGTTGAGATTATTAATAAAGAGGAGCTGATTAAAAAGGCAAAAGAATCGCAAGAATCAAAGAGGCCTTTAAATATCAAGGCGGGATTTGATCCAACTTCTCCGGATATTCATTTAGGTCATACACTCCTCTTAAGTAAGCTAAAGCAATTTCAACAATTAGGGCACAATGTAATTTTTTTAATTGGAGATTTTACAGCCATGATTGGAGACCCAAGTGGCAAGAATGAGACAAGGCCGGTATTAACAAAAGATGAAATTATAAAAAACTCAAAAACATATCAAAATCAGATATTTAAGATCCTAGACCCCCAAGAGACAAAAATTGTCTATAATAGTGATTGGATGGAGGAAATGAGTGCAGAGTTCCTCATAAAATTATGTGCTACTTATACGGTTGCAAGAATGTTAGAGAGGGATGATTTCTTGAAAAGATATAAAGAACAAAGGCCGATAACTATTCATGAGTTTCTCTACCCTCTAATCCAAGGATATGATTCAGTAAAATTAAAAGCAGATATAGAAATAGGTGGAACAGACCAAAAATTTAATCTGTTGGTTGCCAGAGAAATACAAAGAACATATGGATTAGAGCCTCAGGTCATCATTACGTTGCCTATTTTAGTAGGAATTGATGGAAAACAAAAAATGAGTAAAAGTCTTGGAAATTATATAGGTATTGATGAATCTCCCAAAGAAATATTTGGGAAGATTATGTCCATAAATGATCAATTGATGATGACATATTATGAGACAATAAGTGAATTAACCGATGATGAAATAGAAAAAATAAGAAAAGATATAGAAAAAAACAGATTAAATCCAAAACAAGCAAAGATAAAGTTAGCAAAAGAAATTGTAGAAAGGTTTTACAATAAAGAATTGGCTGAGAAAGCCGAGGAAGAATTTAATAAGATTTTTACTCAAAAGGATTTTCCTGAAAATGCCCCAAAAACAACTTGGCCATATCAAGAGGAGGAAAAAAAGCTTACTATCATTTTGAAAGAAAATGACTATGTTGATGTAGGGAGCAGCTCTGAAGCCGTACGCCTTATAAAACAAGGGGCTATTACAGTAAATGAGCAAAAAATCAGTGATATAGATTATAAATTAAATAGTAATGAAGAATATCGAATAAAGGTTGGTAAAAGGCAGTTTCTTAAGATATTTCCAAGGAAGTATAAATAACAGATAATTTAAGATAAGTTATTATAATACTTTGACATATTGACAAGGAGAGTAAAAGTTATTATATTTTAAAGACAGATTCTCATTCATTCTGCTGTATAATTGATATTTTTCTTGACAAACTTGAGAGGTAAAGTTAATATAATTATCTTTCTTAAATTATTGTTCTTTGAAAGCTTAATAAGAGATGCATTGCCAATTTGTGGGTTCAAACAATTCCATTTAAATTTAATCTAACAATTGGAGAGTTTGATCCTGGCTCAGAACGAACGCTGGCGGCGTGCCTAACACATGCAAGTCGAACGAGAAAGCCTTCTTCGGAGGGTGAGTAAAGTGGCGAACGGGTGAGTAACACGTGAGTAATCTGCCCTTGAATTGGGGATAACATTCCGAAAGGAATGCTAATACCGAATAAGACCACACCCCGTAAGCGGGGGGTGGTAAAAGATGGCCTCTACATGGAAGCTATTGTTCAAGGATGAGCTCGCGCACCATTAGCTTGTTGGTAGGGTAATAGCCTACCAAGGCTACGATGGTTAGCTGGTCTGAGAGGACGACCAGCCACACTGGAACTGAGACACGGTCCAGACTCCTACGGGAGGCAGCAGTGGGGAATCTTGCGCAATGGGGGAAACCCTGACGCAGCAACGCCGCGTGAAGGATGAAGGCCTTCGGGTCGTAAACTTCTGTCAGGCAGGAAGAAACATCTAAGAATGAATAATTCATGGATCTGACGGTACTGCCAGAGGAAGTCCCGGCTAACTCCGTGCCAGCAGCCGCGGTAATACGGAGGGGACAAGCGTTGTTCGGAATTATTGGGCGTAAAGAGCGCGTAGGCGGTCAGAAAAGTCAGACGTGAAAGCCCTCTGCTTAACAGAGGAAGGGCGTTTGAAACTCTCTGACTTGAGTATGGGAGAGGAGAGTGGAATTCCCAGTGTAGCGGTGAAATGCGTAGATATTGGGAAGAACACCGGTGGCGAAGGCGGCTCTCTGGACCACTACTGACGCTGAGGCGCGAAAGCTAGGGGAGCAAACGGGATTAGATACCCCGGTAGTCCTAGCCGTAAACGATGGGCACTAGGTGTAGGAGGTATCGACCCCTTCTGTGCCGAAGTTAACGCATTAAGTGCCCCGCCTGGGGAGTACGGTCGCAAGGCTGAAACTCAAAGGAATTGACGGGGGCCCGCACAAGCGGTGGAGCATGTGGTTCAATTCGACGCAACGCGAAGAACCTTACCTGGGTTTGACATGTATCTGACGTTTCCAGAGATGGAAATTCTCTTCGGGGCAGATACACAGGTGCTGCATGGCTGTCGTCAGCTCGTGTCGTGAGATGTTGGGTTAAGTCCCGCAACGAGCGCAACCCTTGCCCTTAGTTGCCAGCGGGTCATGCCGGGAACTCTAAGGGGACTGTCGGTGATAATCCGGAGGAAGGTAGGGATGACGTCAAGTCCTCATGGCCTTTATATCCAGGGCTACACACGTGCTACAATGGCCTGTACAAAGGGCTGCGAACCCGCGAGGGGGAGCTAATCCCAGAAAACAGGTCTCAGTTCAGATTGAAGTCTGCAACTCGACTTCATGAAGGAGGAATCGCTAGTAATCGCATATCAGCATGGTGCGGTGAATACGTTCCCGGGCCTTGTACACACCGCCCGTCACACCACGAAAGTCTATTGTACCGGAAGTCACTGAGCTAACCCGCAAGGGAGGCAGGTGCCGATGGTATGATTGGTAATTGGGGTGAAGTCGTAACAAGGTAGCCGTATGGGAACCTGTGGCTGGATCACCTCCTTTCTAAGGAGAAAACGATGAGAAAGAAAGATTGAAATCTTTCTTATCTGATTGTTCTTCTAGATCGATAACTCATAATGAAGTAATGCATCTCTTATTGTTTAAAAAGTAATATATAGCAATTTTTTTTAGGGCATAGGCCTTAATTTAACAACCTATAGAATTAGTAGGGCCTATAGCTCAGATGGTTAGAGCGCACGCCTGATAAGCGTGAGGTCCCTGGTTCGACTCCAGGTAGGCCCACCATTATTTTTGCTATTTAATATCAAGATTATTAGATATCTGGGGAATTAGCTCAGATGGGAGAGCGCCGCCCTTGCAAGGCGGAGGCCACCGGTTCGAACCCGGTATTCTCCACCAATTTTAGCCAGTAATCAGTATCCAGGAACCTAAAAAATGGTTACTGGATACTGAGTATTGACTAAAAGGAATTGTTATTGTTCTTTGAAAATTGAATAGATTTGGGTAATCAAAAGCATCTTAATGTAGCTTACATTTAAAAAAAATTATGGTCAAGCTACTAAGGGCATTTGGTGGATGCCTTGGCGCTAGTAGTTGATGAAGGACGTGGTAAGCTGCGATAAGCTTCGGGGAGCCGCTAACAGGCTTTGATCCGGAGATATCCGAATGGGTAAACCCATCTTGATTAATCTCAAGATACCCTTACCTGAATTCATAGGGTATGGGAGAGAACCAGGGGAACTGAAACATCTAAGTACCCTGAGGAAAAGAAAGCAAAAGCGATTTCCCCAGTAGCGGCGAGCGAAAAGGAAATAGCCCAAACCAATTCTATGCAATAACTCGTACGTGTTATAGAATTGGGGTTGTAGGACTCAGTTAGGTGAAGGTACGACTTCGCCGAAGAGTTATAAAAATGTTATTTAGTTGAAAGGTCTGGAAAGACCTACCATAGACGGTGATAGTCCAGTAAACGAAAGGTAACATTCTCTTTGAACTGAGTTCCTGAGTACCACGGGACCCGAGGAATCTTGTGGGAATCTGGGAGGACCACCTCCTAAGGCTAAATACTTACTGGCGACCGATAGTGAACAAGTACCGTGAGGGAAAGGTGAAAAGGACTCCGGTGAGGAGAGTGAAATAGAACCTGAAACCAAATGCTTACAAGCAATGGAAGCACTATGGAATGCTGCTGGGCAACCAGTAGCTGAACAGTGTAACCGTGTGCCTTTTGTATAATGAGCCGACGAGTTACTCTGTGCAGCAAGGTTAAGCCGTGAGGTGTAGCCGTAGCGAAAGCGAGTCTTAATAGGGCGTTTAGTTGCATTGAGTAGACCCGAAGCCGGGTGAGCTACCCATGGTCAGGGTAAAGCAGATGTAACAGTCTGTGGAGGCCCGAACCCACCAAGGTTGAAAACTTGGGGGATGAACTGTGGGTAGGAGTGAAAGGCTAAACAAACCCGGAGATAGCTGGTTCTCCCCGAAATATATTTAGGTATAGCCTTACAAATTAAGTAATGGTTGTAGAGTACTGGATGGACTAGGGGCCCTACCAGGTTACCAAACCCAACCAAACTCCGAAGGCCATTAACTTTTATTGTAGGAGTCAGACTGTGGGGGATAAGCTCCATAGTCAAGAGGGAAAGAGCCCAGACCGCCAGCTAAGGTCCCGAAATATAGGCTAAGTGGAGAAGGTTGTTGGAATGCTTAGACAACCAGGAGGTTGGCTTAGAAGCAGCCATCCTTTAAAGAAAGCGTAACAGCTCACTGGTCAAGTGCTCCTGCGCTGAAAATTTAACGGGGCTTAAGCCTATTACCGAAGCTGCGGGTCCGTAAAGAGCTAAGGCTCTCTATGGGCGGTAGGGGAGCGTTCTATTATAGGTTGAAGCCAGACCGAAAGGACTGGTCGACGAAATAGAAGTGAGTATGTCGGCATAAGTAACGATAAAACGGATGAGAAAACCGTTCGCCGTAAACCCAAGGTTTCCTGAGGAAGGTTAATCCGCTCAGGGTTAGTCGGATCCTAAGCCGAGGCCGAAAGGCGTAGGTGATGGGAAACAGGTTAATATTCCTGTACCACCAAAGTAGCGTTTGAGTGATGGGGTGACGCAGAAGGGTAGGCCAGCCGGGTGCTGGATGTCCCGGTTTAAGCCAGTAGGAGGGTTCAATAGGCAAATCCGTTGAACCACTAACTCCGAGAGGCGATGAGGAGTCCTTTGGGACATAAACTGGTTGATCCCACGCTGCCAAGAAAAACCTCTAGCGAGCTACTAGGGTGACCGTACCGTAAACCGACACAGGTGGGTGAGGAGAGTATCCTAAGGCGCTTGAGAGAACCCTCGTTAAGGAACTCGGCAATCTAACCCCGTAACTTTGGAAGAAGGGGTGCCTCATTAGTGTAAACCGACTTGCTCGGGGAGCATGAAGAGGTCGCAGAGAAATGGCCTGGGCGACTGTTTACTAAAAACACAGGTCTCTGCAAAGTCGCAAGACGATGTATAGGGACTGACGCCTGCCCAGTGCTGGAAGGTTAAGGAGAGAGGTTATTCTGAGGGAAACTGAGGAAGAAGCTTTGAACCGAAGCCCCAGTAAACGGCGGCCGTAACTATAACGGTCCTAAGGTAGCGAAATTCCTTGTCGGGTAAGTTCCGACCTGCACGAATGGCGTAACGACTTGGGCGCTGTCTCAACGAGGGACTCAGTGAAATTGTAGTACCGGTGAAGATGCCGGTTACCCGCGACAAGACGGAAAGACCCCGTGCACCTTTACTGTATCTTGGCATTGGATTTTGTTGCAGTATGTGTAGGATAGGTGGGAGACTTTGAAGCCTCAACGCTAGTTGAGGTGGAGTCAACCTTGAAATACCACCCTTATTGTTACGGAATTCTAACTTAACTCCGTGAATCCGGGGTGAGGACAGTGTCAGGTGGGCAGTTTGACTGGGGCGGTCGCCTCCTAAAAAGTAACGGAGGCGCCCAAAGGTTCCCTCAGGCTGATTGGAAACCAGCCGTAGAGTGTAAAGGCATAAGGGAGCTTAACTGCGAGACCTACAGGTCAAGCAGATGCGAAAGCAGGGCTTAGTGATCCGGCGGTTCTGTGTGGAAAGGCCGTCGCTCAACGGATAAAAGGTACGCCGGGGATAACAGGCTGATCTCCCCCAAGAGTTCACATCGACGGGGAGGTTTGGCACCTCGATGTCGGCTCATCGCATCCTGGGGCTGAAGCAGGTCCCAAGGGTTCGGCTGTTCGCCGATTAAAGCGGTACGCGAGCTGGGTTTAGAACGTCGTGAGACAGTTCGGTCCCTATCTGTCGTGGGGCGTAAGGATATTTGAAGAGGAGCTGTCCCTAGTACGAGAGGACCGGGATGGACGAACCTCTGGTGTGCCAGTTGTCCCGCCAGGGGCATTGCTGGGTAGCTATGTTCGGAAGGGATAACCACTGAAAGCATCTAAGTGGGAAGCCCACCTCAAGATAAGATATCCCTTTCTTCTCGATTTTTCGAGAGGAACGGTAGACCCCTTGAAGACTACAAGGTTAATAGGCTGGATGTGGAAGCACAGTAATGTGTTAAGCTTACCAGTACTAATTGGTCGTGAGGCTTGACCATAATATAAAATATTCTTTTAGATCCAAATTTTAGAAATTATATTTTCCGGTGGTCTTAGCGGAGGGGAAACACCCGTTCCCATTCCGAACACGGAAGTTAAGCCCTCCAGCGCCGATGGTACTGCACTGGAGACGGTGTGGGAGAGTAGGTCACTGCCGGGATAAAAAAACCTGCAATATCTTGCAGGTTTTTTTTATAATTTTGTTAAGAATCTTAAAAAAGCTTTTTTCTTTACTTTATTTTTTAAATTTGCTAAAAAGGTTTTATGAATAGTATTAATTTTCTTATTTTTTAAGAGGTGAAGTATTTATGTCTGGCCATTCAAAATGGGCAAGTATTAAGCATAAAAAAGCTGCTATGGATGCTAAAAAAGGAAAGATATTTACGAAATTGATTAAGGAGATTACTGCTGCTGCAAGAATAGGAGGAGGGCATCCTGATGGAAATCCTCGTTTGAGGACAGCAATCCAGGCTGCAAAGGATGCAAATATGCCAAATGATAACATTAAAAAGGCGATACAAAAAGGAACAGGAGAATTGCCAGGAACTTATTATGAAGAGGTGAGTTATGAAGGATATGGAATAGGAGGGGTAGCTGTTCTGGTTAATGTGCTTACTGATAATAAAAATAGGACTGTTTCAGAAATAAGATATATATTTTCTAAAAATGGAGGGAGTCTGGGTGAAACAGGTTGTGTATCATGGATGTTTTCGAAAAAAGGTCTGATAATGATTGAAGAAGATAAGGTAAATGAAGATGAATTAATAGATATTGTTTTGAATGAGGGCGCAGAAGATGTAAAGAGATCAGAAGGCCAGTATGAAATAACCATGACTCCAGAGAGCTTCGAGAATATTGAGAATTGCTTAAAACAAAATAATATTGAAATATCTTTTGCAGAAATTACTATGGTGCCTCAAAGTACGGTAAGATTGGAGAGGAAAGAAGCCCAGCAAATGCTGAAATTGATGGAAGGCCTTGAAGATCACGATGATGTGCAACAAGTATATGCCAATTTTGATATACCAAAAGAGGTTATGGAGACAATAGAAGTATAGTTTATTTGAAAAGGATTTTAAATGCTTGTTCTAGGAGTCGATCCTGGGATGAAGACAGGATATGGTGTCGTAGAAGAGAAGGATAAAAAATTAAGAGCCCTTAAATGGGGTGTTATTTCTCCATCTTCTCATTTATCTTTTCCTAAACGTTTAAAGTCTATAAAAGATGAGTTAGAAGAAATAATATCAAGTTATAAGACTGATACTGTAGCTGTAGAGGATTTGTTTTATTCAAAGAATGTTAAAACAGCACTTAAATTAGGTCACATCCGTGGAGTAGCAATACTAGCAGCAGCATGTATGGATATCGATGTGGTAGAATATACTCCTCTGGAGATAAAGAAATCAATTGTTGGATATGGAAGGGCGGATAAGGAGCAGGTTAAGAGTATGATATTGAGATTATTAAATTTAAAAAATGATTCAGTTCTTGAAGATGCAGCTGATGCTCTAGCAATAGCAATATGTCATATTCATACCTCGACTTTTAATAGATATTTGAAGAATTCTTAACTTTTTCTAATATTGTCTTTATCATATTTGAAATAATAAATGATAGCTAAAATCTCAGGAGTATTGTCATACAAATCCATCGAGTATATTATTATCGATGTCAATGGTATCGGTTATAAGATTTTTGTTCCCTATTCAACTTACTATAATCTTCCAGACAAAAATTTACATCTAAGTCTCAATATATATACCCATGTTAAAGATGATGGAATATCTCTTTATGGTTTCCTTACTACTCAAGAGAAAAGTTTGTTCGAATCTCTTATAGGAATATCAAAAATAGGTCCAAAACTGGCTACAAATATTTTATCAGGATCATCTGTAGAAGAATTATATAGGGCTATATTAAGAAATGATATTGCACGGATAAGTTCTATACCAGGGGTTGGTCGAAAGACAGCGGAAAGAATTACTTTAGAGCTTAAAGATAGAATCTCTCATGATTTTGGTAAGAAAGAAGACATAACACAAGAGGATAAAGATTTTGATCAAAAGCTTTTAGATTGTATTTCAGCACTTATTAATTTAGGTTATAATAAAAAAATAGCTCTGGAAGCTATAAAAAAAATCAGACAAAATTTACGAGAAGATGCAACATTTGAAGAAATTCTAAAAAGCTCTCTAAAATCCTTAGCGAGGTAGGATGAAAAAATCAGATAAAAAATTAGATACAGAAAAGGATAGTTTGGTTATCAGTAAAGAAGATAGAAGCCTTGATCTAAGGCTTCGACCAAGAACGTTTGATGAATATATTGGTCAAGAGAAGATTAAGGAAAGTTTAAAAATTTTTATTCAGGCTGCTAGGGAAAGGTCTGAATCTTTGGACCATGTTCTTTTGTATGGTCCCCCTGGATTAGGAAAAACAACCTTAGCCCATATTATTTCTTTTGAGATGAAAGTGAATATAAGAAGTACATCTGGACCATTGATTGATAGAACAGGTGATTTAGCAGCAATACTGACGAATTTGGCTGACCATGACATATTGTTTATTGATGAGATCCATAGATTACCTCATATTATCGAAGAAATGCTCTATTCTGCCATGGAAGATTTTAAGTTAGATATAATAATCGGACAGGGGCCAAGTGCGAAAACAGTAAAATTAGATTTACCAAGATTCACCCTTATTGGAGCCACAACAAGGGCTGGTCTTTTAACATCTCCCTTAAGAGATAGATTTGGGGTGATTCACAGGATAGAATATTATAACAAGGAGGAATTACTCTTAGTTGTTAAGAGGTCTGCAGATATACTTGGTATTCAAATAGACCATGAAGGCGCAAGTGAAATAGCAAAACGCGCAAGAGGTACACCAAGGGTAGCAAATAGAATTTTAAAAAGGGTTAGAGATTTCGCACAGGTTAAGGAAGACGGCAAGATTTCTAAAGAGGTAGCGAAGAGAGCATTGCAAATGTTAGAGGTAGATGAGTCAGGGTTGGACAAGATGGATAGAAAATTGTTATTGACCATAATAGAAAAATTTAATGGGGGTCCGGTTGGTATAGAGACTTTAGCAACAGCATTGAATGAAGAAAAGGATACTATTGAAGATATATATGAACCCTTTCTCATTCAATGTGGGTATATGTGTAGGACACAGAGGGGAAGAGTAACTACTCCACTGGCCTATAAGCATCTTGGAATCTGTTCTCAAGAGGATAATTCTATCAACAATTTACAGGAAAAATTGTTATAGATATAATCTTAAAAAGTGAGTTATTTCGGTAAAATATTAATTTTATTAGGTTTTCTTTTCATCATCATTGGAATTATTTTAGCTTTTATTGGCAGAACTCCTTTTATTGGCAAACTTCCTGGTGATATATATCTCCAAAGAAAAAATTTTACTATTTATTTTCCTTTAACCACTTCAATCCTAATCAGTATTATTTTAACCCTCCTCTTTTCAATCTTTTTTAGAGGTAAATGACTAATTTAGTTTTTTCGTTAAATTATCTTTATCAATGAAAGTATCTGAATTCGATTATATTCTTCCTAAAAGCCGTATTGCCCAGTTCCCAATAAAAGAAAGGGAAAAATCACGGCTTATGGTATTAGATAGGAGAAAAAAAGCTATTGAACATACATTATTTTTCAGAATTATAGATTATCTGAAAGAGACAGATATCATCGTTTTGAATAATACAAAGGTCATACCTGCCAGACTTCTTGGTAAAAAGGAAAATACAGGAGGGAGAATTGAAGTCTTATTGATTAATAAGAGATCAAAAGATATTTGGGAGGTTTTGATAAAACCCCTTGCGAGGGTTTCAGAGGGGACAAGAATCATATTTGGGAAGGGGGAATTAGTAGGAAAGATCATTGAAAAGAAACCTGATAGAGGTGTAATACTGTTTGAATATGATAAAGATTTCTATAAAACTCTATCTAAATATGGTTTTGTTCCTCTTCCCCCTTATATCAAGAGAAATTATGGTGAATCAGGCTATACTCCTTTTTATGCTTTAGACAAAAGAGCTTATCAGACAGTTTTCGCAAATCAAAAAGGATCAGTGGCAGCGCCTACAGCAGGTTTACACTTTACCAAAAGACTTCTTAACAATATAAGAGAGAGGGGAATTGAAATCATAACCATTACATTACATATCGGTTATGGGACATTTGAACCTATTAGAGTTATAAAGGTTGAGGATCATAGGATGGATAAAGAATTTTATAATATAGATGAGTTTGCAAAATCAAGGATTAATAGGGCTAGTAGAAATGGTAAAAGAGTAATTGCAGTTGGCACGACTAGTTTGAGGGTTTTGGAAACATCGGTTAATTCGGAGGGGGGGGTAATTAAACCATCAGGTTATACGGATCTCTTTATTTATCCAGGGTATAGGTTTAAACTCGTCAATGCCCTCCTGACGAATTTTCATCTACCTAGATCAACCCTTTTGATGCTCGTTTGTGCCTTTGGTGGAAAAGATTTTATATTACGGGCTTATAAAGAGGCAATAAAAAAAGAATACAGATTCTACAGCTATGGAGATGCTATGTTATTACTCTAAAATTAAAAGATTTTTTATGGATTGCTATTGACAGCTTCTTTAAAGTGTTTCCCGTATTTAAATCTTACTACCTTTCGTGCCGGAATTCCTGCCTCTTGACCTGTCTTTGGATTTCGTCCGACCCTTTCCCTTTTTTGTCTCACCTGAAAGGAACCGAATCTTCTTAGGATAATAGGTTCTCCATTCTTTAAAGTCTTTTTCATTAAATCGAGAACCAATTCTACAGCCTCTTCAGCCTTAACCTTTGATAATCTAGTCTGTTCCGCTACTTTGTTTATTACATCTATCTTTGTCATAGCAATCTCCCCTTTAATAATGAATAATAGATGTTTTTAAAAAAGATTACTAATGATCTTTTTTTTAAGATAAGAAATAAATAACATATTTGTCAAGTAAAATCAAATATTTTTTTAAATTTAATGATTTCTCTCAGTGGGTATTTTTAAGTGAAAAATTCTAAATTTTTTAAAATTTATGAAATTTTTCTCTATCATTAAAATAAAAAGCTAACAACTAAATTGAGAAGATAAAAATAAGAGAAGCAAAAGGGGAAATTTAAAAAAGTTTTTTAAAAGGAGACGCTAAGAGTAAGAAAACTTAATAGAGAGATGGATTCTATATTCTTAGGGTTCTGAAAGCTTCTTTATCGAGTTTTTCAAGCTATCCAGCGATTCTCTTTTTATACTATAAACAATATTCTTAGACTTAACTTTAGCAAGTGCAAAATGATCTTGAGAAATATCTTTATAAAAAAACATTGTGTCTAGTTCTTTTCCTTTTTTCTGTAACAATGTGATCTTTAATTCAAAATTTCCCAGTTTAAGAAGAGAGGGGTCTTTAATATGTTGAATGTCAAGAAATTTAATGTCGTTTAAACCCCATAATATTTCTTTTACATTGATCTCATTAATCTTTTTTCTTTTCCTATCAGAAATTTTAAGCTCCCATTTCCCTTTTTTCTTTTTCAAAGATATATTCTTTGTTTCTAAGTTAATAGAAATTTCTTCTAATTCCTCGTCTTTAAATACTATAAGCCTTCTGTCTCTAAGATGAAACAGTGATTTAAAAATTTTATCCACAATATTTGATTCAAGCATGAATACAGAGTCTTTATTTTTAAGCTTTGAGTATATTTCCTTTTTAGGGGTGTTTGAGCCAAACAATAGCACCCCTGGTTTCTTTTCCCCTTTTTGCCATAATTTCAGTTCTCTTAGCGGTTCATCTAATCCAAAAGGGCTTAGAGTTTTTGGATGATCATCTATAAAATCTTTTATCATGCTGTTTTCCAATGTCCACAAGATATTATTAATTTCTAATTCATCTGCTTTTGTTTCAATAGGTTGGATGATATTCCAGATATCATTCTCTTTTTTAAGGACAATAGGTTTTTCTTTATCTTGTTTAAATTCTACTTTTAAAACATCTTCTTTATTAAAGACCAGGATTGTCTTATCTCTCAAATCATTTGCTACTTTTGGGAGGTTTTTTATCAAGTCTTTTTCAATCAGAAATACAGTTGGCATATCCTCTCTTTTGGCAAAGAATTGTTTTTTAACATTATCTTCATTACCAATGAGAAGTGATCGAGTTTTTTCTTTATCTCCAAGCCAAAAAACTATTTTAGAATTAGGTTTGTCCAGTCCATAAGAAGAGAGAGTTTTTGGTTCATCAATAAATTCTTTGACCGCGGCATTTTTAAATTTTACTAATAGATTTTCTATCTTATTTTTATCTCCTTTTGTTTCTAAAGGTTTTTTGATATTCCAATTATCCACAGACTCTTTTTCAACAGTAAACTTTTTAGAATTTTTAGAGATAAAATCGATTTTATTTATCTCATTTATATCTATATCAACAAGGGACTTGTCTCTAAGATTATAACTTCCCTTATCAATGATTTTTTCAATGGAGATATCGGTAAGAAAAACCTCGGGATTGTCCGTAGTCTTTACGTAGATAAATTCATTGGTGGGGTTATTATTTCCAAATAAGATACCTTTAAGGGTTGGGTTATCTTTTAACTTTATAAGGATTTCTATTTTTGGATCTTTAAGACCGAAGAGAGATAGATCTGATGGATTTTCTTCTATTGTCCTCTCTTTCTCAGCATTCAGTAATGTTTCAATAATCGTATTGATTTCTTTTAAATCAGCCTTATATTGAACAGGGCTTTCTAATTCCCAGTCAGACCCTTTTTTTTTAAGAATAATCTTTTCTTTTGCTCTTTTTAAATTAATTTTTTCTATGTTTTCTGTAGAGAAGAGAAAAACCTTTCTCGCCTGTTCCTCTTTTATTTGTTTTTCTTTTTCTCCTTTGAATTCATAAAGATAAAAATAACTTCCTATTATTATTAATAAAAGGCCTAAGAGCAAAGTCTTTTTGAAACTCATTTCATTTCTTTCTCCTTTTTTGGAATACAACAGCTCCAATCAGAAGGACGGTCAAGGGGAGGAAAATTACCGAGGACCAAAATACTACTTTTCCTTGGAATCTGGTTAAAACAACGGGGCTTATATTCTTTCTTTTTTTTCTGATTGCTATCAGTTCTCCCTCTTCAGCCAACCAGCCTATTGTATTAAGAAAAAGATCTCCATTCCCTGAGAGCCTAAAATAAGTATTGTTTGCAAAATTTGAGTCTCCAAAAACAACCAGGCTTGCCTTTCGAGTTTTTTTATCATCTTCCCCTTTCGATTTGTTTTCAATCGTTACCACCGCAGCAACAGGTATAGGCCCCTTACGATCCTTTTTGTCATCAAAGGCAGGTTTTCCTTCTTCTATACTCTTTTTATCCGTTTCAGACCAGCTTCCATCACCTGTGGAGACCAGAATTTCTGCTGAGATCCCTTCTTTTATTTCTTTATCTACTTCTACAGAACGAGATACAGGGAAAAAGGATGCTATGTTAAAATCCTTGGTGATAGGATGATATCTATAGTTTGAAACAACAGGTGTCAGATAATCTGCCCCAAACAAACGACTCAGTACATCAACAATAATATCATCCCCTAATATAACACTGTATTTTTTTAAAAACTCTTTAATACGAGAAGAGGTATAAGGATCTATCATGAATAAAACCCTTCCCCCTTTTTCTATGTAAGTCTCAATCTTCTCTATCTCTGGCTCGAAAAAGTCTTTTTTAGGACCGCTTATAACCAAAAGAGAAGCATCATGAGGCATCTCTTCTCTTAGAAGGAATAACTCTTTGACATAGTAGTTTTCATCCTCTAAAGCCATTTTTGCAGCACTATAACCATCTTTGCCAAAATCTAATATTTCATTTTCTCCGTGCCCTTTGACAAAATGGATCGTCTTTTTTTTATCGCTTGTGGCCTTTAAAATAGCATTGGTAATCTTTTCCTCATCTCCCATATAGACCTTTTCTTGTCTCCCGTTGCTTTCCACGACTATCGTTCCGTAAGAATCAATCTTATATTTATTGGCTTTAACAGGATTTCGATCAGGGTCAATGAATTCAAACTTGAATCGTTTAGAATGATACACAAACTGATCTAAAAGGTCCCTGATTGAATCTTTATCTCTCTGTCCCTCTTTATAAAAAGCGGTTGCTTTAACATCTTTTTGAAGAGACGAGAGGACTTGGCGGGATTGTTGAGACAGTGAGTATCTACTATCTTCTGTTAAATCAATTCTTTTATGATGTCTTACCGAGATAGCCTCGATAAAGATAATGATACCCAAAAAGATAAGTATCATCAATAACATATTCACACCGTATCTGGTAGAACGCTTTGTGAGAAAATTTGTCAGTAGGCCCTTTTTGGGATTCATATTTTTTAACCCCTCCATTTTTTAGATTCAAGAGATCTCGAGGTGAGGAAGAGAGAGAAGATAGTGAAATTGATATAGAAAATAATATCCTTGGTATCGATTATTCCTTTAGAAAAATTCGTAAAATGGTTCATAATAGATAAATGCTCTAAAATTTTTCCAAATGAACTGCCAACAAAACTGGATGCCCAGCCGATTAGGAAAAGGAAAAAAAGAGTACCGAAAGTGATCGTTGCAGCTATGATTTGGTTCTCAGTCAAGGAGGAGGCCAAGATTCCTAATGAAATAAAGGCAGTCCCCATAAGAAAAAGACCAAGGTAAATAGAGAGGATTGGGCCAATTTCAGGTTTTGCAAAGAGGATTAATAAAAGAGGATAAAGAGCGGTTGATAATAGCATAAAGAAGAAGAGTAAGAGACAAGCAAAGAATTTTCCCAGAATCGCTTCTAAATCTTTAATAGGATAGGTTAATAGCAGTTCAATCGTGCCGCTCTTTTTCTCTTCGGAAAAGAGCTTCATAGTTAATAGGGGCATCATCAATAAGAGAATGATGCTCATATTTCCATATAAGGGTTTTATCACTCCTTCATTGATATTCAATTTTCCTAGTATTGCTGGATTACCCATAGACCGAAGACTTATCAGGCTAAAGAATGCAAAACCGCTATAGAAAAGATAACCTGATATCAAAAGGAATATTGTGATTACGATATATGCAATAGGAGAAGAAAAATAAGAAGCTACTTCCTTCTTAAAAATAGGATAGATGTTTCTCATTAATATTCTCCTTTTTCCTCGGTAACCAATTTAATGAATATATCTTCGAGACTCATGTCGATAGATTTCATTTCCAAAAGCCCAAAGTTATTCTGAACGATGATCTTAGAGAGGTCTTTTCTGATATCTAGGTTTTTATCCGATTCTATTAAGTAGCTACTAACATTTTCATGAGGATCTTCTTTTTTAGTGACGCTCAAAACCCCTTTAACATCTTTTAAACATTTGATGATATTATCAGGTTGACCTTCAATCGATAGCTCTAATTCCATGGATTTACGGAGTTTCTTATTTAAATTTTCTGGGGTGTCAATTGTTACGACCTTACCTTGATTAATAATGATTACTCTCTGGCAAGTCATGCTCACTTCTGGCAGGATATGAGTGCTTAAAATAATTGTCTTTTCACCTGCCATGTTTTTAATGAGGTTTCTGATCTCTATGATCTGTCTCGGGTCCAAACCAATGGTTGGTTCGTCTAAAATGAGTACTTCCGGATCATTTAATAGTGCCTGAGCCAAACCAACCCTTTGGCGATATCCCTTAGATAACTTTCCTATAATTACACGAGAGAATTCTCCAATACCACAATGGTCTATTACTCTTGAGATACTTTTTTTCCTGTTTCTGAGAGGAACACCTTTTACCTGAGCGACAAAGTTAAGATAACTCGATACAGACATATCAGTATACAATGGTACATTTTCTGGGAGATAACCAATCCTTTTTCGGACATTAATAGATTCTTTGAAAACGTCAAAACCAGCAACTTTAGCTGAACCGCTGGTAGCAGGGAAAAAACAGGTTAGTATCCTCATTGTCGTTGTTTTGCCGGCTGCGTTTGGGCCTAAAAGTCCAAGGATTTCCCCTTTTTCTACTTTAAAGGATATATCTTGTATGGCTGGTTTAGCCCCATAAAATTTGGTTAAATTTTCTACTTCTATCATTTTTTTTCTTCTTGATTTTTTGTTTTATCTTTGAAACTGATTTCAAGTTTACCATCTATCAATTCTTCCAAAGCCCTATCTTCAAGGGAGATATCATCATTTTTAATGATATTATTATCTTTTTTTAATTGATGAATCCTTTTTACCACAACATTAATAAAAAGAAATCTATTAGGAATCTTTTTTATTGCATCAGATAATCTATCTTTTCTCATCATATTAAACCTTCCTTTTATATCTTTTAATTTCTTCAGCCATTATTGGCTACTCTCTTTGACGTATCTCATTCTCAGATCGTAAAGGAGACTCTCTATAAGTGATTCTTCCTCTTTATTAAGATTTCCTTTGGTCTTTTCCTGTAGCATTCCAATAATATCTATGGTCTGTTTTGCCATGTTTAGATCCTTTTTCTTTTCCTTTGAAACCGGGTCAGGAATATCGCCAAAGTTCAAAAGAACAGAGGTGCTAAGTGACAAGATAAAGTTGGTAAAATTTACTTCAGGAAGGGGAGGCTTTTCTTTCTGTTCTTCCTCGAATGTTCCCTCTGATTTTTTCTGTTCTTTATCTATGGTTTCGTCTTTCTTTTTTCTCTCGTTTTCTGAGATTGATTCGAATCTCCGATCGGTTACTTTAAAACCTTTGTCACCATTTTTTTCTTGATTCATAATTTATCCCTCGAAATAAATTAGACAAAAAAAACTGCTAATTGTTCTTAAATCTGGAAAAAAATCCCTTTTCTTCTGTTTTTTTATTCCTTTCCAAACCGTCAAATTCTCTCAAAAGGTCTTCTTCTTTCCTGGAGAGATTTGTTGGGGTTTTGATAAGAAATTGTATTATCTGATCACCTTTTCCAAAACCTTTCAAATTCTGGATACCTCCTCTCTTTAATCTAATCGTTTCTCCGTGCTGGATTCCTTTAGGAATCTTGGCTTTTTTTGGACCATTAAGAGTGGGGACTTCGATTTCATCGCCTAGGGTTGCCTGAGGAAATGAGATGGTTGCCTGACACAAAATGTCATCTCCCTCCCTATGGAAGAATTCATGAGGCTCTACATTGATACGAATGTATAGATCTCCTCTCGGTCCTCCTTTCAAACCAGCTTCCCCTTCCCCTTCCAATCTGAGCCTCGCACCAGTATCTACACCTGCGGGAATCTTTACTGTTAAATTCTTTTTAACCTTTACAAGCCCTCTCCCTTTACATTGTGTACACGGATTCGGTATTGTTGTTCCTTCTCCTCTGCAATGTGGACATGTTCTGCTGATACTAAAGAAGCCTTGAGAGGTTGTTACATGTCCTCTTCCTCCACAGGTTGGACATCTTTTAGGGGATGTTCCCTTTTTAGCGCCGGAGCCATTACATGTCTTACATTCATCATACTTCTCAAAGGCGATCTCGGTTTCCTTTCCAAAAGCAGCTTCTTCAAGAGATATGTTTAGATCATACCTCAGGTCAGCTCCCCTTTGCTCTACTGACCTTCGCCTCGTTTCTGTAAAACCACCAAAACCAAAGAAATCTTCAAATATATCACTAAAGCTTGAAAAAATATCTTCAAAACCTTTGAATCCAGTAAAACCAGTTCCCCTGAGCCCTTCATGACCATATCTATCATAAATCGTCCTTTTTTCAGGATCTCTAAGTACTTCGTAGGCCTCAGAAGCCTCTTTAAACTTTTCTTCCGAATTTTTATCCCCAGGGTTTCTATCAGGATGATACTTTAGAGCCATTTTTCTATAGCTCTTTTTAATTTCCTCTCCAGAAGCGTTTCGAGGTACTCCTAATACTTCATAATAATCCTTCTTTATCATCTTTATCTACCTATTCCTTGGTTTCGCAAATCATCATTTGAGACAAAGTTATCATTGATCCTCTTTAGAAGTTTTTTGAATGAGCTTTCCAACCCTCACCTTAGCCGGTCTTATTAATAGATCGTTCATCTTATAACCTTTTTGGATTTCCTCTAATACAACATTATCATCCTTTTTGTTAGATACCGACAAAACCTCTACTGCTTCTCCAACATTCGGGTCAAATTCTTTACCAATAGTTTCTATAGGTTCTACACCTTCCGTCTTTAAAAAATTTGAAAATTGGTTATGGATCATCTTAATACCTTCGATAAGGGAGTTAATGTCCCCTGTCTTTTTGGCAGAATCAACAGCTCTATCAAGATTGTCCATTATCTCAAGGAACTTAGCAATAAATTTAGATTTTTCCCTTTCAACGCTTTTTATAGAATCTTTTTCTAATCGATTCCTGAAATTATCATTTTCTTTTTGCATTTTCTTAAAGGAATCAATATATTCCCTTAACTTTTTATCTTTGTTTTCAAGCTCTGTTTTTAACTGTTCCACGAAGGTAGGGTGTTTTTCCACTGGTTCTTTTGCTTCCTCCTCTCCTTCTCTCTTCTTTGCCCAAAAACGCTTATCACTAACCGAAAATTGAGATTTGTTGTTTTCTTCCTTGATATTTCTTCTCTCTTTTTTATCTTCCATAATCTCTCTCCAGATGAAAAAGCGTATAGTAAAATAAAAAATGACCTTTTTGAATACTAGTTAATATCTTTGCTCCTCAGTAATATTTTAAGAAGTAAATTATCCAGAAAACATACCAATATCTCTTTAGATAGCCAATGATTCAATTCAAGTTAAGACATTCTCTTTAATTTTTCGACTCTTTTCTCAATCGGAGGGTGGGTGCTAAAGAGATTCATTAATGATCTCGCAGATAAAGGATTCACGATAAACATATGGGCTGTTGATGGATTTGCTTCCATAGGAATCCTTTTCGAGGCATAGCTTAATTTTTCCAATGCATTTGCCAGACCCGCGGGATTTCCAGCTATCCTGGCTCCTGTAGAGTCTGCGAGATACTCTCTGGACCTCGATATAGCTAATTGAATTAAAGTAGCGGCTAAAGGAGCTAAAATAGCAACAACCAAAAACCCAAAAATCCCTCCATTATTATCATCATCGCTCCCTCTTCCTATCCCGCCAAAGATCGCTGCCCATCTTGCCCAGGAGGCAATCATCATAATTACCCCTGCCAGAGTAGCTGCAATAGAGCTTATCAGGATGTCTCTATTTTTAACATGGGATAATTCATGGGCCAAAACCCCTTCTAATTCTTCCCTGTTTAAAATTCTTTGTATTCCTTGAGTGACCGCTACTGCAGCATGATTAGGGTTCCTTCCAGTAGCAAAGGCATTCGGGGTTTCAGAGGGGATCGTATAGATTTTTGGTTTGGGTATATTGGCTTTCATAGCCAGCACTGATACAATTGAGTGTAATTCTGGTTCTTCGTGAGGAGTGACCTCTTTGGCTCTATACATTTTAAGCACGATTTTATCTGAAAACCAGTAGCTTCCAAAATTCATCATCATCGCGAATATAAAGGCAATAATCATTCCCTGTTGACCGCCAAAATACCTCCCTATAACCATTATCAGCGCTGTTAAGCAGATAAGGAGTATACCCGTTTTAAAAGTATTGGTCATCTAAAACACCTCCAATTTTAAATCTAAACTTTAATATCTTTCCGTGGTTTATGAGGATTTAATCTTTCGAATTCTTTTAAAAGCTCTTTGGAATTCTCATCTAAATTTTTTGGTATCGAAATCTTCACAGTTATATATTGATCACCTCTTCCACCACCTTTGAGATGAGGGACCCCTTTACCATACAAGCGAAACTTTTGTCCATTTTGGGTTCCTGGAGGAATTTTCATAAGGCTTTGTCCATCTATTGTGGGAACCTCAATCTTTGCACCAAAAACAGCTTCACCAATGGTAATGGGGAGTTCAGTATATATATTATCACCCCTTCTCTCAAAAAGTGGGTGAGGATGGACCTTAGTAATAATATAAAGGTCGCCTAAACTACCACCATTTATCCCAGGTTCTCCTTTTCCAGCCAGTCTGACCTTTGAACCCGTATCAACACCAGCCGGTATTTTTACCCTTAATCTTTCATTTTTTAATACAGTGCCTTTGCCATTACAATTTTTGCAGGGTTCCATGTTTAAATATCCCGTGCCAAAGCATCTATTGCACGTTTGACTAAATCTTAGATGGCCTTTTGAGACATTGATTTGTCCGGAACCCCTGCAATCCGGGCAGGTTGATTTGCTACCACCCTCTTTTAAACCTGAACCACTACATTCAGAACAGCTTGCCTCTTTGTTTATACTGATATTTGTTGAGATCCCTTTCACAGCATCTATAAAACCGATTTCCATAGAATACTGAAGGTCTTTTCCCTTGGAAGGAGCGCGGGTTTTCGTTTTGGTCGTGGTTCCGAAAATATCTTCAACTATCGATCCAAATCCTGCAGATGAAAATGGGTTTTTAAAGTCAAAGCCACTGAAATCAAAACCTCCAAACTCTTGAGCCCATCTTTCACTATGACCGAACTGGTCATACTTCTTCCTCAACTCTTTATTTGACAGTACATGATATGCCTCTGAGATTTTTTTAAACTTCTCTTCTGCCTCTTTATTGTTTGGGTTAACATCAGGATGGTATTTTCGAGCTAATTTTTTATAAGCCTTTTTGATTTCAGTTTCAGTGGCATTTCTTTTAACGCCAAGTACTTCATAATAGTCTCTTTTTGTTGTTGTAGCCATAAGTTTAAATAAATTTTATTTAAAAGATCTTTTTTTGTTCCTCTGTTTTTAAAAGCCTTTTATTATTAAGAGGGAAGTCTTATTTTATCTCGACCTCTATTTTTTTCGTTTTTTTAATTTCAGTCTTAGGTAAAATTATTTCTAAAATACCATCTTTTAGTTTTGCCTTTGTCTTTGTGTGTTGAACAATATTTGGAAGAGTAAAGGACCTCTGAAAAGGACCGTAAGACATCTCCATGCGATGATAATTTTCCTCTGTTACCCGTTTTTCAAATCTTCTTTCTCCCTTTAAGAAAAGGGTATTGTCCTTTATCTCTATATCAATATCACTGATATCGATACCGGGAAGCTCAGCTTTGATTATCAGCTCTTCAGGAGTCTCATAAATATCAATAGCTGGTGACCAGGTACCAGGAAAGAGTTTTTCTTCTTTTTCCCCTAAACTCGATAAGCTCTCTTCAAAGAGTCTGTTCATTCTCTCTTGGAGTGAGATCAAATCTCTAAAAGGGCCCCCTCGCCTTATAGCCAAGATTAACATCTCCTTTATTTGTCTGTGTCTTCAAATTCTGCATCGACAACATTATCATCACCACCAGGTTTGGTTTGAGGACCTTCTTGCTTTTGCTGACCGCCTGGAGGTGCTTGCTGCTGTTGAGACTGGGCTTTTTGATACATTGTTTCTGCCAATTTATGAGAGGCATTTTCCAGGTTTTCCATGGTCTCTTTAATTTTTTCTATATTTCCACTCGAATGAGCTTCTTTTGCCTCTTTAAGAGCATTTTCTAATGTCTTGATATCCTCTTCACCAAGCTTGTCTCTGTTTTCATTCAAAGTTTTTTCTGTAGAATAGATAAGGGTGTCTGCTTGATTTTTTATATCTATTTCCTCTCTTCTCTTTTTATCTTCTGCTGCGTGAGCCTCAGCATCTTTTACCATTTTGTTGATCTCTTCTTCAGCGAGCCCACTCGAAGCGGTTATGGTTATCTTCTGTTCCTTTCCTGTGCCAAGGTCTTTTGCAGAGACATTAACGATACC